>JAJRRJ010000093.1 GCA_024279575.1 Alphaproteobacteria bacterium
AAGCAAAGCATAATCATCTTCGCGGTAGTTATTGATAATGCTTGTGATATCGTCTGTGCCTACATCGAGAGAAGCCAAAACGATACTGCCGAGTTGCAAACTGGCTTCTGCAGCCTCAAAAACCATTGCTGTTGCCCCCGCTCTTTCAAGTGCGTTGGAGTGGGCACGGTCACGGGCGCGCACATAGATTGGAAGGTCGGGGTAGTTTTGTCGCAAAGCGGCGACAACGCTTGATGCGGTTTTTTCTTTATCCAGGGTAATTACGGCGCTTCGGGCGCGCCCGGCACCTGCGGCCTGCAATACTTTAATCTGATCGGCGTCCCCATAAAAAACGCTCATGCCTTTGCTGGAACAGGCGTTCAGGCGGGTTTGATCCAGGTCCAGGGCCACATAGGGAACACCGGCGTCTGAAACCACTTTTGCAACGGTCTGGCCCACTCGCCCGAAACCGGCAATAAGCACATGGCCTGTTTCATCCTCACCAATATCGTGTTGAATGCCTTTGCTCAGAGATGCGATAGAGGATGGTTTTGTGCGGTTGGAGATGGTTCTTCCCAAAGCAAACATTGCCGGGGTGGCAATCATGCTCAGTGCGATTACGGCGAGTAATATGCTGGCAATCTGTGCGTCAATTAATTGAAGCGCTAAAGCTGCTCCAAACATGACAAAACCGAATTCGCCCCCTTGTGACAAGGCCAAGCCAACCCGGATTGAGCGAGACGCGGGAGTGCCCAGCAGGCGGCTCAAAGCGGCTGTAACCAGTGTTTTTCCAAGCATCAGGGCGACAAGCAGGGAAAGCACAATTGCCCATTGTTCCAAAATGAGCAGGATGTCCATGGACATGCCGATGATCATGAAAAACAGGCCAAGCAATATGCCGCGGAACGGCCTGATATCGGCTTCGATCTGGTGGCGATACTGGGTGCCTGAAAGCATGAGGCCGGCAAGAAATGCGCCAAGGGTCATGGAGAGGCCGGCAACGGACATAATCCAGCCGGTACCAAGGACAACCAGTAATGTTGTAGCAATGAACAGCTCGGAACTACGGGCGTTTGCGATCATTTGATAGAGGGGTTTGAGCAAAAAACGGCCAAGGATGGTCACAATAACCAGGGCGATGGCTCCCTTGAAAGCGGCCATGGTGAAGGCATCAATGAACGACGCGTCCTGTTCGGCCAACAGGGGAACCAAAATAAGAAAAGGTACAACGGCCAAATCCTGCACCAGCAGAATGGCAAATACAATCAGGCCAAACCGGGTTGCCCGCTCGCCGGTTTCTGAAAGGTATTTCATTACAAAGGCGGTGGAGGACAGGGCTAATCCGCCGCCAATAATGGCGGCGGCGGCTGGTGACATGCCAAGTGCCAGTGCGGCAAAGGTAATGATGATTGAGGTAACAACGACCTGGAGCAATCCCAGCAGAAATATGCGGCCGCCAATGGCGCGCAGGCGTTCAACTGAAAGTTCCAGCCCGATCATGAACAATAAAAATACAACGCCGAACTCGGCCAGCGTGTGGGCATTGTCACTGTTATCAATCAGGGCAAAGGCGGATGGCCCGATAAGAACTCCGGCCAGCATATAACCAAGAATGGGACTGATTTTGAATTGGTGGAAAAGCGGCACCACAATAATTGCTGCGCCCAAAAATATCAAAATGTCGGTCAGTACCTGATATTGTTCCATGTGGGACTTTTATCATGTTGAGGTTTCTCTTTTGTGAAGAGAAATTAAATTTGCACGGGTTTGGCTTTATGGAGACCAGGTGGACACAAAAACAATCATGGTTTTACCCGATGGAGTTTTTTCAACACTCGTCCGTCAATCAGCAACAGGCCGATAAAAATTGCTCCCATTCCTAAAAAATGCACCGGCAGAAGGTTTTCGTTCAAAATGATGGTGCCAAGGAAAATGGCTGAGATGGGAGCGATGAAGGTTGTCACCGTAAAGTTTGTCGCGCCGATGCGCGGAAGCACGCGATACATTACCTGAAAGGCAAGGGTGGTGGCGAGCAGGCCAATCCCCAGCAGTGCGCCCCAGCCTTCAACGGTCACCAGTGAAGGGGTGCCGTGGGTAAAATAGGCCATGATTGTTGCCGAAACGGCTGCGCCGGTTAGCGCCAGAGTTGCTATGACAGTGGGATCAATATGGTTGTATATTCGTGTCCAGTTCAGGGAGACGGCATAAATTGTTGTGGCCAGAATACAGGCACCAATGGCCCAGAGTTCGCTGGTGCCACCTTCAGACAAAGCGGGGGCTGCCAGGATCAGAACACCGGAAAACCCGGCGATAATTCCGAGGGATTTATTCCATGTGGCTTTTTCGCCCCCAATCCAGAAGTGGGAAACAATTACGGTCATAATCGGGGTCATGGAATTGACGATGGCGGCAACGCCACTTGCGAGATAGGCCTGGCTGAGGGGAAAGAGCGCAAAAGGAATTGCATAGGTGAATGTGCCAAGGGCAAACAGGTGCAGATAGGTTTTTAGATCACGCGGCAGGGGCTTTTTCAGGGCAAATAAAAACACCCACGACCCAATAGCACCAACGCCCACTCGACCGGCGGACACCCAAAGGGGGCCAAGTTCTCGAATGAGAATGGCGTTAAACAAAAATGAGCTTCCCCAGATCACACCAAGCAGTGTGATGATAAGCCAGTCGCGCTTGTCCATGGTTGCCCCTCTTGAAAGAGGAGGAGCTTATGGGGCGGGGAAAGTTATGTCGAACCATATTTAGTTATGGGGTCCATAAATGGCTGTGATGGAGCGCGGCGCAGGAAACAG
>JAJRRJ010000094.1 GCA_024279575.1 Alphaproteobacteria bacterium
ATTTGTAATATAGCGCTCGCGACTGGTCGTAAGCTTTTGCGTAGATTTCGCGAGTTTCAGGATCGCTTAGCAGAAATGCTTCGTTTTCAGACAGCACTGGATTATCACCAGCCCGAAAACGCTTTTTTTTATGTTCTGCATATTTCTCAGTTCCGATAAATTCGCAGACAAGCGGTTCCTCTAAAAGCTGATAAACGTCATAATAATGGCGCATGAAATTGACTGGAAAACTGCCTTCCTCCTGCTGTCTGCGATATTTCGTAGATATCGTTTGAAGTTTTTCAATGAAGGTATAGCCAGGGTTGTAACAGGCAACATTTTGGGCGCGGTTGTCGGCAATCTCCACCTTGTCTCCAGCGTGTTCATAGGCCCAAGACGTGATGGTTTTAGCAATGTTTGGCGTAATATCATCAAATCCCACTTCGAGCAGAATTCCGTCTTTTAATCCGTCAACTGTGCCAAATGACTTTTTGTAATTCAGCCGAATTCCACCGCTTCTATAACGTTCGTCATCGAACTCATGGTCACGTTTAACGCTTTCGATGCCATCAATATTGATTGTTTCCGCAAGCCAGTCATAGAAACCTCGCCTAGATTCTATATGAGCCGGTTTGCTATGATTTTTTCCAGTTTTAACCTTCAGTTTTTCAGGCGGCTCAATACGGATATCAATATCCTCAGAAAACCTGTCTATAATGCCAAAGCCCTTGGATAAGGACGTGCCACCTTTAAGCTCAAATTTCATGCCAAGTTGCTGTAATCCGTAGAGGCAATGCATGATCCAATAATCCTTTTCAACAAGAACAGGATCAATAGAATGCTCTTCACCGACAATACGGATCAGATCAGAAAAATCTTTGTGGTTGTGGAGGAAATCATGCGGCATGTTCTACCGTACCGCGAGTCAGAAGAGGCTCAAAGAACTTCTTGGCTTTGCTCCCACCATATTCTCGCACAGCTTTGATCAACGCCTTTTGATCAACGCTCCGCATTTTCTTCTTCACGCCTTCTAGCATTGCAGAACGGCGCTCTGCCAAGCGATCAAGATTATTGACCAGATCAACCAGCAAAAATTCTTCCGTTAGTGATTTAGGGAAATGTGGCTTCATCCGAAAATCATATTCACGCTTGCCGAGTTTAAAGAGTCCATGGCGTTTATGATTATAGACAACCGTCTCATTATATAGCTGCGTTGAACCAACACCGAGAGCGTTATAGGCATGCGGTGTGGTCAGCAAAAAGCGATCATCATTCAGAAACGCTTTGATCAGATTTTCATCGTCGGCGGGCGCTGCGCCAAAGCTTGTCTGCTTGGGATAATAATAAAGCCCCCCTGCCAGCTTCATCAGTGTTCCATCTTTTACGAGTTGGCCGAGGTGACGATCAACGGCATTCGACCACGGCAATAGGTCGGCACGTCGATAGACCTGCCCTTGGCGAAGATGTTTTTTCAGTGCGTCCAATTTACTCATAACCCTATACTATCGTAAACTTTCCTATTTTGCAAGTTTTTTCATTTAAAATTCATGCAATAAAATAAATATAGGTATACATTGCGCGAAATTCAACAGCCGAAACGTTGGTCAATGGGTGCAGGGAGAGCTATCCCCCCCTGCTCATGGGTTCTAAGGGGCGATGACGCGCCCTTTTGTCTGCGGGTTTGGGGGAGGAGATATTCCCCCAGTCTCAATGAAATTGCCCCTGTGGAGCAGTCTCCATAAAGTGGGCTTGGGGTTTTCAGGGGCAGCAGGAACGCTCCCCTGAATGGTGATGCAACGGCCAGGCGTTGTGGTGGGGATGGGAAGGCGCGTCATGAAATGATGGGCCTGGAACTGTCCCCACAGGCCGGAGGGGATGAAACGGGGAACGCGCAGCGGGTTCCCCTTTCCAAGATAGGCGTTGTAATACAACGCACATCTTGCGGAGCGCAGTATTTAGGTTTTCTTTTCATAACTTTCTCTGTGCGAGGGGTCACTGAACCGTGCCACAAAAAACAGAATCACGTCATGAAGCGTCAATTCTGACGTACGACCTAACATAGTTTAATTGCGTTCGGGCTGTGTTGCTTGAGATTTTGTTTAGGACTGACAGCAACGTTTAGACGCAGAAATCGCGTTCTTAATTCTGGTTGCAGCGAGGTAAGTTTCCCAATATTCCTCAAATCCATCTGCGATCATTTCTGCTACCTCCCGCTCTACTGGTGTATTTATTGCTCTCGACAGGAACTGCATCAGGGCTTCGTGGATGGTAATTTTTTCAACGGTTAAATGCTGCCATAAAGTTTGCCTCATTTCCTGCGAACCGCTTGGAAGAAAATCTCGTGGAACATTATTTCGGTGGGTATTTGGCATGTGAGGCACGCGTCAATGCTCACCGCCTTCGCGATCTTTCATTTCCTGCAATTCCTCAGTGACAATTTCCAGTTGGTCGAGCACTTGTGACAACTGCTTGCTGATAAATTTCAGACTCGTGTTATTGGCATTTTGATCTTCCTTACTGTTCATCACTTTGGCTCCTGTAAAATTTCTAAAAAATATCGAAGGAGGATTACACACCCTCTGAGGTGAAATAGAATAACCCTCCTCCGATTTTTGCAAATGCGGTGGGAAAAAACGCATCGCTTACTTAAAAGATCATTTTTGAAAAGCTGATCTTGAGGAGATGATCGTATGAGCGAACAACTCCGTTCAAGAGAAATCAGCACTTAGGGTGCATTATTCACGTGTGGCGTGGTGTTGGTGATCAGCCACTCACGTCAAGCGTGATTTGTCACGTGAGTTGGGATACCAATGTTCCCGTTTTACGTGGTGGCTTCGTATGAATTCTTGAAATATCGTTTTGATCTGACCCTCTAAAGTCAGGCACCCGATCAGTAGCTAAAAGTTCCATCTGCATTTTTTCGCCATAAAACCGCGTGAGCGTTGGAGCGTGAGTTTCATGCTGTGACCAATAGACAATATCATTGTCCTTGTAGTGCCTATCAAAAATCATTTCAAAATAGGCTTTTCCTCTACCGCCACCTTCGTTGCCAGGAAACATGCCAAGGTTATTAACTTCCAAAACCCCAATATCATTAGCGGCAGGCCAAAATCTTTGTTTCAGTGAGATAGGCGGTGCAGATACAAGGGCATATCCAACTTCTGGTTTTTCCTCCAAGCTGTCACGCAGCGAATAAAGAGCCGTTCCACTTTGTGCCAGCTTTTTTCTAAGGGCTTCTTCATTGTGCCGTTCCTGATCTTTCCAATGCCACAGCACACTCATCTTATCCATCATGGGTTCAAGATTTTCATAGGTTGGTGCTATTGATTGGATGTGCAGGTTTGCAGGCCAGCTATTGTTATAAATACCTGATAATATCCCTCTTTGATAACGCGCTTTGGTTAGCGCCCAATGATTTTTAGGCACTAATGACATTTGCTTTATCCCATGAATTTAACATTAACTGGCTGATAGAGGAAGCAACCCCTTCTTGTTCAATAACCGTGATCATCAATTCCCCGCCGAAATCAACGATGGCCAGACAACCACAAAATACAAAAATTGTTTTATCGTTGAACTGATCACTTGGAATGGCTCTATATTCGGCATAATTCGAACCAAATGCGGTTTCATCCCCTTCTTCCACAATAACGCGATAAGTGAATTTATCTTTTATTTTGAGCATGCGCTCTTTGTGTATGGTCAGAAAGTCAGAACCCAGGGCATCAACAAACTGCGTCGATACGCCGTTGTACAACCAAATGTCACCACCAAATTTGCGTAACTTTTCAAACTGAAAATCATAAAACTCCTTAAATCCCGCATGCCCTTTGTAGATCAAAATGCCAGATGGGGCTTGTCTTACGCCATCATAATCTGTGAATTCCAACCCTCGTGAAGAATAAAAAAGCTCCAGCTTGTGAAGGTTGTCAGATGACAGGTTGCTTTTTTCACTCTCGGCTGTTGAGAGCGTATTTGTAGACACTCCAATAGCCTTTGAAACCTCGGTTTGACTTAGGTTTAACTTTGCTCTTGCCATTCTCATTTGTGCGGGTGTCATTAATTATTCCAAGTATAGTTGTAATTTATACAGTTTTTTAACAATTTATTAACCATTTGTCTATATAAATCTCTGTATTACTTTAATTTACATAAGTATTAAATGAACATAAGGGGAGAAATACAATGAAAACTACAACTATAAAAAACAGCCAAAATGACATGCAGGCTCTGTTTAAGGAGCTTGAAGCTCGTTTTGGCACTAAGAAAGCACAGGAAATCATCGATCAGGCCAAAATGGCCCGATCTGGCCACAAAAAGCCAGGATATATGATTGTTAAGACCTATTCTGAGATGCTGGAGATGTTTCGTGGGGAAGCACAAGGCATTTTGGCCAAACTGAAGCAAGGCAAAGTAAAATGGCAAGAAAACGGAGCCAAAATCTCTTTTCTTGAAAAGCGTAAGCTGGAAGCAGAATTTCGCCGCGTCTATCGCCTGTATTGGGTCAGCATGAAGCTATTCTATCCATCTTACGATCAAGCAATGGCGGCTTATCAGAAAAAGATCAATGCGCCATTCTCAAGCGCTCCCATTTCAACAGATATGCGTATGGCGGCATAAACCACCGCTTTGTGTGCGGGGGGCACCAAAAATGAGAAAATCAAAGAACAAATTTTATACTGATATGGGTTTCAAGTTGAGGCAGGCGCGTTGTTTGAATAAGGTTTCACAGCAATCTCTGGGCGAACGGCTTGGTGTGTCGATGCAGACGGTACAGCGCTACGAAACCGGAGAAATCCATATTCCATCGGAAGCCATCCATATTTGCGCGCGGGTATTGAATACGCCTGTCAATTTCTTCTACGGGGATGAGAGCGTCCCTACGCCAACCAACACAAACCGTGTCGGTTTAATGGTGGCCGCTGAAATCATGGATTTGCCAGACGATAATATCCGCAAAAGTATTTACCAACTGGCACGCTCGATTAACAGAGCTGGCAACAGAGATAGTTTAACGCAGAAACGCGAGCGCGAAAGCGCATAGACTTTTCCCTTGTCGCGCACGTTGTGCCGCGATTATTTTAAGCAGTTTACGGCCAGCGTGTCCCCGCTGGCCGTAAGTTTTTGAGCGTATGAGTTATAGGGACGTTTCCTATAACTCACGCTAATCAGACATATTGCTTTTTGACTGCCTTCCAGTTTTCAATAGTGGGAACTCCACCGCGCTTGGTGTAGGCGCGCATGGGGAAATCCATATAGCGCGATTGCCAGTCCTGCTTTTGCGGCTGGCGCGTACCATCAAGATAGTCGGCAATGATTTTCTTTTGCACTTTGGCCGTTGCAGATATATTGCCATCGGCAACACGCTTGCCGCCAATATGTTTAAGCATGGCATTGATCGCTTCCTTGTCACGGTGCAGATCAAGAAATATTTCATCGACTTGCCAATATTCTCCCATATCAGCGCTCAACAAATTACCAAGGGCTTCCACAAGTGCGCTTCCTGCTGGTAGCGTTTCAGCCACGACAAAAGTCAAAATGCGGATAACAGTTGCTTCATCCAGTTCAATCAGCTTGGCGAATATTTCATGAATATCATTTTGCCGTTGCCAGTCGTTTTTGGCAGGAACAATTGTATCGGCAACATCGTCTGACCAGCCCAGCAATTCGCGTACCCTTTGGCGTTCTTCTGCGAATTTGTTCTCGGCCTTGTTGGTTGCAAGGCTTTCTGCAATTGAATCGTTGTTTGCTTTTTGCGGGTCGGCATGAACTGTCCATCGATCTGAGCCTGCAATGATCTGTGCCACGGCCAAACGCAGGGCAATATCACTGTGGCCAAGCAATTCAGTTCGTACGGCAGAATGACGGTGAAGGTCGAGATAATTCTGCATTGGCTTGGTCAATTCTGGTCTAACATTGGCTGTAGTTTCTTCGCCATTGGCGACTTTCAGTTTGGCCTGTGCTTCCTTGCGGGGCAATTGACCTTCATAAAATGTCACCTCGCCATCATGCTTTGAGGCAACATAAACCTTGCCGCCTTCCTCCTTGGTGGTATCGACATAATCATAGACAGGAAAATACTCCCCGACATCAAGAACGATAACGTCTTTCCAGCCATTGATAAGATACTGTTCTTTAGCTTTGGCAATGGCTGTATTCTGCAACTCCCAAAACTTGCTGGCATCATCAAAATATTTATCATCACCAAACAGATCAGAAACAATCCCACCCCGATAATTATCAAGGTCAAACAGCGCATTTTCGGTCGCGATATTTGCCCCGCCAAAAAGCCAGCTTTTTAGGGCATAGCCTTCTGGGGCTTGATCTTCCTCACTCTTGTAAAGTTCCAACCATGCTTTTTGCTGGCGTTTGCTTGCCATTGTGAGAATACGGATTGTCCCCGCATGAATATCACCGTTACGATAGGCGGTAAGAATGGGGTTGATAAGGTTGGCAATCGCCAACCTTTGGGTAACAAGTCGTTCTGTAATGCCGAATTGACTGGCAATATCTTCCGCGCTCAACCCCTGCTTGGCCATTGCGGCAAATGCCTTGTACTGGTCAATTTCATCCATCGGCAAACGGGCGATATTTTCAGCCAAAGAGGCTTCAATCGCCTTGGCGTTGTCTTGCTCATCCATGATGATACAGGGAACGGGTTCAATTTCACCTTCTTCTGCCAGCTTCTCAAGCGCATGATAGCGGCGCTGTCCTGCAATGATTTCAAAACCCCCGCAGTTCGGGCGCACCAAAAGCGGTTGCAATAATCCAAGCGAACGAATGCTTGGCAACAGGTCGGTAATTTCTTTACCACCTTTCTTGCGAACGTTGACGTTAGCGGTTTTCAGATTTTCGATATTAATATGTTGGAGTTTCATTGTTTTAGTCCTTTTTATAATGGTTTGAATTCAGTGCGTCATTGCACCGCCCAACGGCCTGTTAAGGCCGTTCTGCGGTAAAATGTTCACTCTGCGGCCTGTAGGGGTTCTTCTTCCTGCGCGATAAATTGCAGGGCATAATCAGCGGCTTTTTGGGCTTTGCTGGCGGCACTGATTACAAAGCTGTTGTCATTTCGAAGGGCTGACAGCCAGCCTTTGATATATTGAGCGTGATCTTCTCTTGGCTTGGCTTCCAATCCCAAAGCACCGCAGATCATGGCACTGCCAAGTTCGGCAACCAGTTCTTCAAAGGCATAGGACTTGTCGCCAAAATGGCCTGTCATATCCCGCTTTAGGCGGTTGGCGTTGCCTGTTGAGTGGGTAATCTCATGGGCAAAAACGCTGTAATAATGTTCGGGCGAATGAAACTGTCCGAGTTCAGGCATACCGAAATGCTCACGAATGCCACCTGCATAATAGGCACGATCTGAAGGGCGAACGCGCAAGTTCTCTGCCTCCAGATAGCTGGTAACAAAATGTTCGGCCTCGGCAATCGGGTTATGGGATTTCAGCTTGTCTTTAAATTTCTGCTCGGCTTTTCTGGCGTGCTCGCCCTCAACTTGGGCAGAATTGAAAACCCGAAAATAGCGGGTCATAACGGCCTTGGTCTTATTTGTTCCTTGGCCATTGCATTCGCTTTCCTTGTCTGCGTCTCGGAAAAATTTCCAAAGCACCACGACTTGCGATTTCTCACCCTTCTTCACATTGCAACCATGCTGGCTCCATTGCTTGAATGTCGCCCAGATATTGGAATCAAAACCAGAATTAGAAAGCAGAACATGATTGATACCGCGATAGGCCGTTCCCCTTAAATTGATTGGGGAATGACCGACACAAAACCAAGGCTTGTTGTAATCTTTGCAATCGACCTTCTCCAGTTGGTCAATGATCTGGTCTGTGACCATCTGATAAATCTTGTCTTTCATTTTTTTCTCCATAAATAGAAACTGGGTTGCGCATGAAACCCTGCTTCCGGTCGAGGATGGAGATGGGAGGGGACAAGAAAAATCGATGCCGAGTGGTGCGGGCGCAGGCGTAGCCGAGCCACGGTCGGTGTCGCGGGTCTATGACCCATTTTACTTGTGGGGAGAAAGAGGCAAAGCCGCTTGGCTTCCCCAATTCTAAAAAAAGAGGCGGCATATTTGCCGCCACCTTCTGTGATAGATATCCAAATGAATCTAAATATTCAACGCTAATTATTACATGAGCAAAATCTATGAGCGTTCCAATGGGATGCTGAAGTTGTTGTTGGTGGTGCATACATACGGTAAAGGTTCCTAGATGTAGTTGGACGATAAAGTATACATCCCACAGCAGCGTTTGAACCATCTGTAAAATAACTACTAAATGCTGCACCATGAGCAATGCCGAGAGCGGCAGCAACTGCTATGCAATTATTGTGCCCTGCAACATGACCTATTCCACTTCCAGTATAGTTTCTTACTCCTGCAAGATCTGCCCCACCACGTCCTGCACAAGTAGTATCGCAACTTTGCCCCTGAGCCCCATAATACCAGCAGTACCCCCCAACACTAACGCCACCACAAACCGGCGCACAATTTGCCGACGTGACACCGGTGGGGAGATTTTCAAGGAAGGAACTACCGCCCGTATGCCACTCCTTCGCCGACTTCGTCGGCACCATCATGTTGCCGCCCGCATTATTGGTAACGTCTTTACAGACGCTAAATTCATCTATCGTGACCGTAGTACCGTTATTGACGACATAGCTATCGACGGCAAAGGCCGCCGATGGCAAAATCAACAGAAGGCATACAAGCGCCAGCAGGCGGCAGGCGACAGGCGACAGGCGACAGGCGACAGGCGACAGGCGACAGGCATTTTAGGAAACTATAAAATTTACTTTTTATATGGAGCATCTTCTTACAAGACCATTGTACCATACTGGCCTAAAAGAAAAACAGTTTTCTGCAATTATACTGATGCCTGTGGATCAAATATCAGCCATTAAAAAGCAGCGGCCTGCCTTCACTTCCTGTCAGGGACGGACACCCGAAGGGCTGAAACAACTGCGTTGGTTCGGTTCATGACAGCCCGCCCGGACAGCAAAATATTTGCGAATCAAATGATAATGATTTTAAAGTAGCAAGCCTAAGCTATTTCCTATGGTAAATCGTACTGGACACTCCAGTTGTCAGATGAAAAAGACATCAATCAAAACTTCTCCAGACGAAACTGGGATGCGTTAAACAGTGCGGAAGCATTCAATGTTATCTGTCAAAACCGCCTGTTCCTGAAAGATGAACAGTCTCATATTCTAAATATTGCCGCCTTGCGCCTGGGCGAAATTGGGGAATTTATAGCCACAAATTTCTTACAAAATCTGAGCATAAACCCTCATCCTGATGATCTTTTCCTTTGGGCCCGCATTCAGGCCGTTGCAGAAGGGCTGGTGTTTGCACCAGATGAAATCGGCGTCGCAATGGTTTTACCAGATGGCGAGCGAGTGGAAACTTATCGGGACCAGGCCGTGTTTTTGTTCCGCTATTTTGCCAAGTGGTTTTTAGAGATCGCCAGGGATAATGTCAGCGGTGGTGAAGCCGTGGTGGCAGACCTTAAGGAAAGAGCATTTTTAGCAAATGATGTTGCAGATATTTTATTGATTGATTTAAAGGGGTCTATTGGTCAGGACGACAAGAAATGAATAGTAAACAATAATCGCAACAGACCCGCCGCCAATTTTACCCAGAATACGCAACTGCATGCGCGGTTCTAGTTCCAAGTGTTTAATTACAAGATATTGAATAAACCGACTTCTGATTTTGTTTCTCGGTACACCGCCATATTCTGAAAATTTTTCCCGCAAATCAATAATGAAACGAAGTCGATGATCAAATGGTTCTCTGGTAATAAAACACTTGGAACAAGTTGGCATCTTTGTCCGCATGTGATGTCGTGTCTCCCATTTTACATCGCTCCCATCGTATTTTTCTTTTTTAGGTAACGCAGTTGTTGCAGTTGTGCGCTCATCCATCATTCCTGGGCATTCATTTACACATTTATATAAATCATCCCAGAAACAATGATTGGATGGAGGAATTGAATCTGGAACCAGAGTTACTTCTTCAAGAAAATCATCTTCCCCCATGCGGTTTCGCAACTTGTCAAAAATGCTTGCCACGCTCCGTTTTGACATACCCAGTGTTTTAGAAACGATTTCTGACGGGTAACGATAAGAAAACATCCACAGCAAAGTCTTAAATTTTTCTTCTGAAATTTTCGATGACGCGTAGAGCGTATTGGTTTTTTTCTTTCGCGTGGACATAGATGCTTCTCACAAAATGGCTGAATTCTTATTGTAAATCAATGAATTGCTAGATTCTAGTGACTTTGCTTCCTCAGATATTTTTGATTGTTGCCGATTGCCAACTGATGCTCATTATAGGTGTCCACTGCAATTTTTCTAGAAGGCAACGCAATGGACAACAGCAACAGACATAATAAACCCGTAAGACTTCCAGCTAAAAAGAAACCTGAATTTGACAGATGGGCTGTGCCATTGGGGGCAGCGATCTCCGGTGGATTGGTAGCGCTCGCTCTGCCCAACCTGATTGATGTTTCAGGGGTGTTAGGTATTGCGAAAGGTGGATTAATTGCTGTCGGGGCAACGCTTGCCGCTTACAGTGTCAATCGATTTGCCATCGATAAAGGAACCGAACTGGCTGCACGCGGTTTTATCACCGCAGGATTGGCAAGTGTACTATCGATGGCATTCGTCGGCGTGGCTTTCTTTGTCAGCACTTTTGCAGGCCTGACATTGCCAGATGTGGAAAAGCTCCGCCTTCAAGAACACGGGAATGCTTATGTACAATTTATCGGTGCGCGTAATATTAAAGCCACGGAAGCTGGGCGCACATTGCCGGTTGTTCGATCCATCAACCGTGACCTGTCTGCAAAAGCCGCCTGTGAAATCCGCGAGTCCTGCATATCAGAGCGCGGGAATGGCGGGCGGGGCACCGTGGCAAAAATACTGGAAGACCTGTCCGGTCGTGCCGACGTCATCACCGAACAACTGGAAGCGGGCGAAATCGCCCGTCAACAGACACTCGTGCAGCTCAATAAACTGGTTGGTGAATACCAGAGCGTACTTGGTCAATCAGACAAATCCATCTGGCAGCGGCGCGCTGAATTGCAAGAGGTGGATGCCAGAATCAACCAGCTTATCAGCAATCTGGATGAGGCCATTCCCGTTAGTTTCCTGCGCGCCTACGCGAATGAACTGGAAGCCCGCATTGCCATCCATGATCGCCCAGTCGCAACAAGACGCCTGAACACCCTTCTTGCAAAACATGGGCAAAGCCTGAATGCAGTATTGCAAACACTGGAAACAGGCAATCAGACACGGCCTCAATTTCCACCGCGCACGGGTGTTGGTGATACTTTTTCTTATCTCACTCACTTTGCGCCTATCGCCCTTTTAACCGCAGGCATCGAACTGGTTTGGCCGATCTGCCTGTGGGTTTACACGCTTCTATTTCTGCTCTGGAACAACCATCTGGTTGACCCAAGGCGTCCTGATGAACGTGCGCCCTCCCGGCCTCACTCTCATCGTCGCAGAAACAGGCCTGGGCCGGAAAGACAGGGCAAGTGATGAGCAATTTTTTCTTCGGGTTTTTCTTCGGCCTCATTGTGATCATGGTCGTGCTTAACCGCCATCCGGTTGCCCCGCTGATTATCGATGCTGAAGGCGGCAACATTGCAATGCGCTTTGTCGTTGATTGTAAAACCATTGGTGATGATGGCGTTCGTTGCACGCCCGACATTAAGGAGATCAATGATGATTGATTTTGGCAATACGCCTGTCGGTGGCGGACTTATATTGGGCCTCATTGGTTATGCCACCATATCCGCGTTCATTATCGGGCCGCTTGTCGGTGAACGGACAATTGAAAAATCCGACTGGCCTCAGCAATGCAAAGCGATCATTCAAACTCAGTTAGAAGCGGACAGACCTGCCCCTGAGTTTACGCCAAGGCTGGATTGCAATTCTATCCTTGGAATGCTTGGTGCGGAAGGTCAGCAGATTTGTTCTCAGTACGGCAATCCTGAATTTATCCTGCCAATGCTTGACCAGTTGCGCGAATTTCAACAGCGCAAAAATTCGTTGCAGGAAAAACGCCTTTCTCTGGCTGTGTCACAGGCAAACTCAAGATGCGACTGCGCCACTTCACTGACGCTGGAACAGCGCCGTATCCCGCTGGCTATTTATGCTGGCACAGCGCGGATTGTGACCCCGCCATCCATCAAGAACATCAATTCTGAATTAGTGAGCGCACTGCAATCACCGCGCTGCGCCCGCATGCGTTGAAAGGAAAACAATAATGATCTTAGGTTCTCTCAGCGTGAATAGTGATGCGGTTGTTACGCACCGCGATTCCTATCTTCTCAAGTCCCTGTCGGTTGTCAGTGTGCGCCGTGTGTTTCTTGCACCCTCCCTCTTGTTTGGCACTGGGTTCACGGGTTTTGGCATTGCGTTTTCTGATCTGCTTTATCAAAGCGAGATCATCGCAATTTTAGTCACAGCATTTGTGGCGATCATTGCTGGCACGCAAATCGGGCAGTTGAAACTGCTCTCCCGTGATCTGCGGGGAAGCGACCTGTCAGGTGTGATCTGGGGGCGATATTCAACGCTTAACTTCATCCGCTCACAAATCATTCAAAAACTCTCAAGCATAGAGGGAGAAGAAATATGAAACCCGAAACCAACAATCAGTATCAGTCGTCCTTTGGCTCGATTGTTCAGATCAATTTCAGATTACTGGTTGCCTTTTCCTTCACTTTTGTTGGCTGGATTATCTGGCCTGACACCGCGCTTGGTTATGGCTGGGGCTTTCTGGCGATCTGCCTGTTCATGTCCGCCCTGGGTCTGTTCATCGAGGCGATCAAGGCGATGACAAAGCTCTATGTACGTGATCGTGCCATTGGCAAATATACAGCGCAAGGCAACAAGCCAAAATCGGCTGAACTGGCGTCTGATGATGCGCTTAAAAGCTCGGAGATGATCGATGGCTAAACCTCAAAAAAGCAAAGCTGGCAGACGCATTCTTGGTATGACTTTTGATGGCAAGCCGATATTTGAACCAAGGCCTTCCCATTCCCTTTTACTGGCGGCGGCTGGTGGCGGTAAAACAACATCAGGCGCTGTGCCGTGGGTCGAGTCCATGCTGGCCGATAAAGTCCGCGCCATTGTCGTGACGGATTCCAAAGATGGTGAGATTGCCGCACAATGTGCCGAAATGTGCGCCAGGCATGGGCGTAAAGTCGCGATCATCGATGACTTCAATATTCTGGGCGCGGACAATCCGTATAAAATCCAGATCGATCCCTTTGGCGGTGTCATTGCTTCGCATGAAAAAGCCAATGGTGAATTGATTTTTTCAGCAGAGGCTGCCTGTCATGGATTGATTGAAGAACCCAGTGGTGGGGATTCCAAAAATCTCTACTTCCGTGAAGAACCCCGCGCCATGATTGAATATGTGCTCTCTAGTTATCTGGCTCGCAATGCCAAGTTGGCAATTCCGGGCGGTGTATGGTCGCTTCTGGCTGATCCAGACACGCTGCACAAGATGGCGGTGATTGATAGCGCTGAAGGTGATCCTGCCTTATCGGCTCTCGCCACCCATGTTGTGGAGATGCGGAAAAACGAAGATCACTATCCCCAGCATAGAGGTGCGGCAGTGCGCTCACTTCGGATTTTCGGCGCAGGCAGCCCGCTTCATCATACAGGCATGGATGCTGATCTTTCTCACCTGCAATTACTTCAGGAAAACTACGTTGTTTTTATCGTCGGCCCGCAACGCCACATGGAACGCTTGGGCGCTTATTACGCCCTTCATCTGCAAGCATTTGCCGATGCAATTCTCACAGGGTTGGCAGGTGCCACCGATCTGATCCTCGACGAATTTACCAATGCCCCATTAAAACTGCTCATCATGCGGCTCACTATCCTACGCGCTTACGGAGCACGACTTCACATGATTGCCCAGTCACGCTCAGAAATTGAACGGCGGTTTGGCAGGCTGGAAACGCTCACCATTGAAGAAAACGCCGTCATCAAACAATGGTTTGGCTTTTCGTCGTTTGAAGAAGCCGAGCGGGTATCAAAGGCGATGGGAGAATCCCAAATTGTCTCACACGGGATGGGTGTCAACTCCGACAAGATGGATATTTCAGGAAACTTCAGTGTTGGCAAAGAACGCATGTTCCCGCCAGAGCGACTGATGAGTCTGCCCGCCAATGAGCAAATCATTCATGTGAAAGACATCGGATTTATTCATTGCAAAAAAATACGTCAAAACGAAATCGCGCCTTACTGCCATGAGTTGGCTGATAATTCGCTAGAGGGTGGTCGTCTGGAGCCTGATCCCAAAATCACGCTTCCAACAAAACTCGCAACAAAAACCTCAGGAGATAACAAATGAAAACCCGTTTCCTGCGTGCAAATTATTTTGTCTGGGTGGTTGTGCCAGTGGCCGTTTATCTGGCTTATCTGACATTCGGCCTGCCGCATATAATCTGGTCATACGAGTACAGGCAGGTTGGGCCTGCCTCATCCGCAAATCCGTTTGCGGGGCGTTATTACACACGCTGTACTTATGTTGGCCCGTACGGATCATTCTCAACTTCTGCAAAAAATGGCAAGTGCGGCCTTGTCGCCTTCTTCAAGAAGGAACCAGGCTAATGGCTCTCCACCAGTGTCAATCGTGGCGGGATGGGCTTTCGTTCCAGCCCTTGCTTTTGAGTGATTTCGGTTTTTGCCATGTGTTTCAAGACATGGATCACGGTCTCAAGATCAATCTCCCCGCTGGCAAGCTGAGCATCGCAATGTTCACGGCGTTGCAGCACCAGATCATAAGGAGCCACGGCAACCCAGAAACCTCGATAATCCATCGGCTCCAGCCACGTTTCAACATCTTCAATATATTTGAAATCTTTCATGGTTTGAGAATATCAAATTGCTCCAGCCAATTACAAATATTACAACCAAAGCGAGGCTGGTTATGAGTTTTATCATATCAGACGAAATCAAACGCACCTTCGATCTGGCAAGTCTCAAACATCAGGCCGCCAGGGATTTTAATGCGCAGGAGTGGAAAGCGTACCGCAAGATTACGCAAAAGTTTTATGAGCTGCGCCGCTTTGAACAACGCACTTATGAAATCGAATATAAAACCCGTTTTGAAGTTGCGCGCAAACGGCTGATCAATCGGGCAGGCGCTAAATCAAAAGATTTTAAGCATCGCTGGTTCGGGAACGATCAGTTCGACAAATCAGTAATCAACCGTCAGGCCGAACGCAATGTGCGCAACAGCCATAACTAGTTGATGGCGGGTATTGATAAGCAAGAAGCGCGCGAGACTTCCCAACTACTTGAAACCTGCAAAAAGCGAACAGAATTGCGCGAAAAACCAAAGCGGGATTTTTCCAACGCTACTGATCGCCGTGCGCAAAATGGATTGCCAAAAGATATACGGCAAACACGTATCCAACAGCAAAAACGATAACCCAACCAACAGGAGAAAACCCATGAATAATTTATTCGACCCCAAAGAACAAAACCGTGTCGCAGAAGCCCGTGAAAGTTTCTCCGGCCGCATACTCACCAACCGTCAGTTTGACGATTCCATGGCCGTCACGGGTATCCTGGAGCGAGAGATCAAGGCGACAGGAAAATTCAAAGAAAA
>JAJRRJ010000095.1 GCA_024279575.1 Alphaproteobacteria bacterium
GCAGATTTTAGCTCACCAGAGGTATTGCGTAACTGGCCAATAACTTCACTCAATTTATCAGCAACCGCATTCGTGTCGTTCTTAAGGTCCAAAAACGCGCCCTGGTAATCACCCTCAACCCGACGGGTCAGGTCAGTATTTGCCAACGCACCAAGCACCATCCCGGTTTCATTCAGGCCCCGTTCAACCGTTTCAACAAGCTGGTTCACCTGCACACCCAGTTGATTAAGCTCATCATCGGGGAACTCAGCACTCACCCGTTGGGAGAAATCACCCGCTACCGCCGCACCAACCACATCACCAAAGGCATGACCCAGCTCCTGCATCATTTCAGTACGTTCCGCAGCATTCCTTGCAAGCGTTGCCTTTTCCTCTTCAGTCATGGCGGCAACCTTCAAACCGTTTTCTTTGAAAATCTCAACCGCCCGGGCCATTTCCCCAAGCTCATCGTGATTTTGTACGCCCTGAATAGCTGTATCAAATTCCCCATGGGATATTTTATCCATGGTCTTTGTCAGGCGCACAATCGGCCCGGTAATCGAGCGAATAACAATAAAGGCCAGAACAAGTGTTATAAGTAGAAGAGCCCCATTTAGTACTAAAGTAGACTGCAATCTGCGTGCGGCCTCGCTCTGAAAAGCAACTAAGTATTCCACAAATTTTGCAGTCGCCGCATCATCAACAATTTTAAGCAGGTTAATACGATCAGTTGTGGCGCTGAACCAACGCTCACCACTAACAGAGGCCAAAGAGCCACCAAACGGTGCCCGCTGCAATATTGCGCGCAACGCATCCACATTTTCAACTATCGGCCCCTTGTGCGTATCTTGTAAAACCTGCGCAAGCTCAGGAGTAGCTATCCTTGAGAAAATCTCCAAATACTCGTTCTGTGAGGTCACCAAGGCTGCAAATTTTAAATACAGGGCCTCGCTCACGGTGCCAGCGGCAAATATGCCCGTACCCACAGCCCGCTCAATACCAGCTTTTTCCTTAGCCGTCAGCAAAGCATCCAGTGCCATAAGCTGGGTGACAATTTCAGAATTGCCGGCATGGGCAATCTGCAATTCAACAATCTTTAACAGATCGCCAATTGTGCTGGAAAAATAGGCCACCAGATCGCCCTTGGAAATTTGATCAGATGAAATCCTGCTACGGATATTTTCAAGTTCCCCAAGCCCCAGCATAGCCAACTTTAATTCCGCCGAAATATCCGCATCCAGTTTTGCCAGTTCTTCCGCCGTCAGGTATTTCTGAAGTTCTTCGACAACCGCATTCGTTATCTGACGTTGCTTAATCATCTCATCAGCAAACTGGACGCCACCCGAAGCTGAAAAACCCGCAGACATTCCACGCTCAACCTGCAACTCATGCACCAGACTTGAGACCGTGGGTACTTTTGCAGCCATTTGCAGAGTTTTTTCCGCCTCAGCCGCATATTCAAATTCTTGCACCATCTGCTGAAAGCCGATAAACAACATACCCGCTAACGGAATAAGGCACAGGGCCAAAATTCGTACCTTGACCGGAAAGCGGGACAAGAACTGTTGAAAACTAAATTTTGGGTTTGTTTGAGTCATGTTGGTCATATCTGAAATTCGCTTTGGAAAGTTGGCATTACCGGACAAAGTGCGCCCTTATAATTAACCCAAGGTAAATACGTAGGCATTACTCCCAAATTGTTTTGGTAAGCCAAACATAAAATGAGAAAAACCGCCTTTTCGAAAAAAAAGGCGGTAACCAGGCGCAATAAATTTAGTACCTTATGCCTAAACCAAAACCCCGATCACGGCTTCAATTTTCTTCTTCATCGACCCCGCATCGAACGGTTTTATGATGTAATTATTCACCCCCGCAACAATGGCTTCCTTCACCTGTTCCTTGTCTGAACGACCGGTGGCCATAATAAACGGCATTGATTTTGTTTTGGGATGTTTGCGCAAAACCTTCAGCAAAGTCAGGCCGTCAATATCATCCATGTTCCAATCAGAAATCACCAGATCAATATGCGTTTCCTGTAATTTCCCCAAGGCATCACGTCCGCTTTTTGCCTCGGTAATTTTCTGAAAACCCAACTGGTTCAAGATAAACTTACAGATACCGCGCATGGATTGCTGATCATCAACTACCAAAACGCTTATGGAACTTGCTTTAGGCATAATCTAACTCTTTTACTACTTTTACTATTTTGTTCCGGGCACCACCCAAGGTTCCCAACAAATTCACTACCCTGCACCATAGGGACAAACCCCTAACATTTTCTCAATTCAAAATTATTTATGCAGCGGATTTTTGCTTCATCACCCCGGCCATCAGTTTGGCCGCAATATCTTCAACCGCCGCCTCCTCCACCACAGCGCCAATTTCCGCCGCCACCCTTGGCATACCGTAAACCAGCGCCGAATCCTTATTTTGCCCCACCGTATAAGCGCCACTTTGTTTCATCTTTTTCAGCCCCTGGGCCCCGTCTTTGCCCATACCTGTCAAAATGGCACCCACCGCTTTATCGCCAACAACTTTAGCCACAGAAGTGAACAACACATCGACGCTCGGTCGGTGCCCTGAGACCAGTTCACCCTCAAAAATGCGACATTTCAATTGATTGAGGGTATTCTCCAAACGCATCTGAAAGCCCCCCCTGGCAATATACACATGGCCATTTTCAAGCACCATCCGATCACTGGCTTCCACCACATTCAACGCCACCTGCTGATTAAGGCGTTCTGCAAAACGAGACGTGAAATTGGCTGGCATATGCTGGGTCACCACGATCGGGGGACAATTCATCGGTAATCGGGAAAGCACATTTCGAATAGCATCAACACCACCGGTGGATGCACCAATAGCAATAAGCGCACCAGCAGGAACCGGGCCAGCATTCAAAACAGGTGTTTCAGCAGTCGCAACGCTTGCCCGCATGGCGCGTCCCCGCACATCACTTTGTGCAGCTGCGCGCACTTTCGTGCGTACCTCATCGCCAAAACTCTCAATCCCCCCGGCAAAATCCTGACCCGGTTTTCCAACAAAATCCACTGCGCCAAGTTCAAGCGCCAACATGGTTTCGCTGGCCCCTTTATGGGTAAGCGTCGACACCATTACCACCGGGATGGGGCGCAGGCGCATTAGTTTGCTCAAAAACTCCAACCCGTTCATGTTTGGCATTTCAATATCAAGTGTCACCACATCAGGGTTCAGTTCCTTGATTTTTTGCCGCGCAACAATGGGATCTTCGGCGGTTCCCACCACTTCAATATCACCATCTTTAACTAAAGCGGAACTTAAAACATTACGAATAAGCGCGCTATCATCAACTACCAGTACCCGGATACTCATGCCACATTCTCTCTGTTTTCCTGCGCCAGACGACGATAAATAGTCTTGCCTTCAAGCACATAACCAAGCGCCTCCGCCCGCATATTTTCCGAATGACCAATATACAGATACGCCCCTTGATTGAGCAGTTGACTAAAACGCTCAAACACTCTGGTTTGAGTTTCCTTGTCGAAATAAATCGTAACATTCCGGCAAAAAATTGCATCAAACGGCCCCTTTACCGGCCAGTTTTCCATCAGGTTGAGAGGCTTGAAAGTCATCAGGTTTCGATAAACCGCCGGTACCCGAATAGTATCAGATGTTGGGCGCTCAAAAACAGCCGCCTGGGTTTTAGAAAGTCCATCCAGATCCCCGGCTGCATATTCGCCCCGGGCCGAGGTTGCCACCACATCCGTATCAACATCGGTACCCAATATCCGAAAATCCCAGTTTTTGAGCTGAGGATATTTTCCAAGAAGCGCCATAGCAATTGTATAGGGCTCCTGGCCCGTGGAACATCCTGCAGACCAAATACGAAGTTTGGGTTTTCCATTTGCCGATTTAGGCTGATTGGGCCGCGCGATAAGCTTACCCACGTAATCGATCAGATGATCAAAATGATGATCTTCGCGATAAAAGCGCGTTAGATTTGTCGTGAGCGCATTAACAAATACCTGCTTGTCTTCGCGCGTGGATTTCCTTTCCAGAAAATCAATATAGGCACCAAATGAGGACATTCCCCGGGCCTTAACCAGTTTTGTAAGCCGCGAAACCACCAGCACCCGCTTTGCATCCCCAAGGGAAATTCCGGCGATCTTATAAATTAGTGCGCGTACATCATCGAATTCTTTATCACTTAGTTTGATTTCTTGTTCAGCCATCATTTTACCCGTCATACATTAGGAATTGCATGCCACGCCCGCCATGGAAGCGCCCCAAAGCAGGGGCGCTGTTCAATGCCGTACCAGTATGACCGGGTTATTACTTATTTTGAGTAAAGGAATTCAAAAAACCCAAATTCGATGACCGATTTAGAACAATTCGATATCATCCACCGGTGGCGCCACCACCTTCTTGCGCGCCACAAGCATTTCTTCGCGCACCACATTTTTCCCGGCATCAGAATCAAGGCGTTTGACAAATACCCGCCCGCTGACCGGCTTGAACATCACCCGACGGGCAAAATTCCCACCAAGATCTTCTGAGGAAATTTTATATCCCTCACCACGCAAAAACCGGCGCACAAACTCCACATTTGCAGCCCCGATATCGTTCAGGGATGTGTTGATGTTTCCACCACCAAAAACCTTGATCACAAGGTTTTCTTTCCGGCCACTCCCCTGACTGAGAACTGAGTTTATCAACTGCTCCATAGCAAAGGCCCCATAGCGCGCTGAAGCACCAAACCGGTCCTTGGCGGCCCCGGATTGTTCGGCCAACAAAAAATGGTTCATTCCCCCAACCCCGGCTTCAGTGTCACGAATGCATGCGCTTATGCACGAACCCAGCACCGTTGAAAGCGTCACCCGCTGATCCGAAAAAACTTCACATTCCCCCTGATGAACCGTGACCACTTTTTCTCGTTCCACAGGCGACGTTGTAATTGTTTTTGATTGTCGGGCAGCAAATGCGCTCATATTTTCCAGGGCCTTTAGTCAGATAAACCTATTAGGTAAAACACCTTAGTGCAAAACACATTAGTAAATTGCTAACCACAACCTGATCTTTGCATCACTTTGAAAAGTGGGAAACCAGACTTTAGGATTTTAACATTAAGCATGGTTCAAGAAAACAACCGAGACCTCTTTTATGGCACTTCAAAAACTGGCAGTTGAATTAGATGAAACCATTCGCCAAACACGCGATTTGGTCACCTCAATCAATGAGGCCCTGAACATGCTGATGAATAAAGAGTTCTCGGACGATGATGCGCGCAGAGCTGCAACCAACCAGATTATGATCGGCCTTCAGGGTCAGGACCGCATCGAACAGCGTTGCGCCAATATTACGACAGCAATTGAACTTTTGAGCAAATGCACCCTTGAGTTTGACGAAAAAAAATGTGACCACGCCTGGGAAAGCCTTTCTCTGGACGAGCTTTCCAAGCCTGAAATGTCTGGCATTTCAGCCCGCAGTCCCCATGGCGAAGTTGACCTGTTCTAGAACGACTTTCAGGATAAGCGCGCCCGGTTATCCGGCACAAAAATACGACAAAACAAACCCGCATGGACATAAGTTTAATTTGGTTTAAAACCTACCAATGCCTGCCTTCAAAAGGCCTGGCCCAAACGCAAAACGCCGACCCTTAAAGCCGGCGCAGTTGCTAAATTTTCTTAGAAAAATTCAACCACTATTTGTCAACCTTTGCACTTGATACAATTGCGTCCAGATCAATCAATCCCACCATTTTGCTTTTGTGAGTCACAATACCATTCAACAATTCAGAATCCATTGAATCCCCTTCTGGCACTTTATGCACATCCTTTTTCGAGATGGTCAGAATATCAGAAACTGCATCCACCAGCATCCCGACCCATTTTTCACCCACAGACATCACCACAACC
>JAJRRJ010000096.1 GCA_024279575.1 Alphaproteobacteria bacterium
GCAACAGTTGATGCGGACGGAATGCCCGATTGTCGAATTATGCTGCTCAACGGACAGGACGAAAAAGGTTTCTTTTTTTATACCAATACGCGCTCGGCAAAGGGTGCTGAACTGGAGGCCAATCCCAAGGCGGCATTGCTTTTTTATTGGAAGTCTTTGCAGCGACAGGTGCGAATTCGTGGTGCGGTTGTTGATCTTTCCCCTGAGCAATCGGATGCATATTTTGTAACGCGGCCGCGCGGGTCACAAATTGGCGCTCACGCGTCTTTTCAATCCCATCCCATAGTTGACCAGAATGAATTTCAGGCAAGAATTGAGCAACTGGAAAAGGATTTTGAAGGGCGCGATGTGCCACGCCCTGGCCATTGGCGTGGATTTCGCGTTGAACCCATTCAGATAGAATTTTGGAAAAAAGGTGAGTTGCGGATCCACGATCGTATTGTTTTTCGTCGGGAAACCACTGAGCAGCCATGGGTGGCACAACGTCTGCATCCATAATATTTAGCACCAAATCACGCGGAGATTAAATCGTTGGCAACAAATCCATTTTCAAACCAGGCGACAGTTTCCTTCCTTGGTACACGTTGGCGCATGTTTTGGATTTTGGTTTTGGGATATATCCTGTCACTGTTTACTTTGGGAATATACAGATTTTGGCTGGTTACCAAAAAGCGCCGGTTTTATTGGTCCAACACGCTGATTGATGGGGAGGCGCTGGAATATACCGGCACTGCCGTTCAGCTTTTGGTGGGTTTTCTTATCGCAATCGGGGTGTTTTTGCCCCTTTATGGCTTCTTCTTTTTTCTTTCCACGCAAAACCCCCAGGCAGCTATGTATGGTTATACAGGGGCGGCAATTTTTTTGTTTTTCCTGTCAGGATATGCCGCCTATCGCGGACGACGGTTTTTGCTCAGCCGAACCATATGGCGTGGCATCAGGTTTTCTCAATCCGGCAATGCCTGGTCCTATGCGTTCAGGAGGTTTTTCTGGAGTGTTCTGACCCTTGCAACCTTGGGACTGGCTTATCCGTTCATGGCCGCCAGTTTGTGGCGTTATCGCTATAACAACACCTGGTTCGGTGATCGAAAATGTACTTTTAATGGATCATGGAAACACATCGCCGGCCCATATTATTTTAGTTATTTTGTCTTTGTTGGTCTTCTTGTGAGTGGTCTTTATCTGTTGGATGAGGCCACGCAAGGTCGTCCGTTCGACTCCCAAACCATAAACGAAGCACCTTTGGTCTTTGGCCTGCTTTCTGGGTCAATATTGTTTTTGGTTTTTTCCTATTTCTTTTTGCGCTCGCGTATTACTTCGCGCATGCTTTCAACCCTGAGCATTGGCAAGGCAGAATTTAGGGTGCGTGTCAAAGCTCGCTCCCTTATTGGCCAGCAAATTGCATATTTTGTTTTTCTAATCCTGACAGCTTTCCTGTTTTTGCTTCTTGTGGGCTATGTGATGGGGGATGTGTTGGAACCTTTGCTCAACAGTCAACAGGCTGAACTCAGTGATGTGCTTCAGCTTGGCTGGTACAATTTTATAATATTTGGATTGATTTACCTGGCTTTCATGGCAAATTTGGCGCTGTTGAGTGAGTTGATTTTCGGGCTGGGTTTTTGGCGACTGGTGGCGCGTGGCACCGTAATTTCCAACGAGCAGGATCTGCGTACAATCAGAGCAAACGGGGAAGAATCCCCCCTCGCCGGTGAAGGGCTTGCAGATGCACTCAACGTGGGGGCGTATTGATGGTTTCTGTGTACTCCAGGTTTTTTGGTACCTATTACGATGGACAGGTAGCTGATCCGAGAAAGGTCAGTTTTGTCATTGATATGGTTGAACCTGAGGATACAGACCACCGTGACGAGATGCGTTATCGAGCTCGAATTTCGTACTTTGTTGAAATTATTGACATGGAATTAGACCATGAAATCGCCCATTGGGATATGGCTGACATTTATGCAAAACCATCAAGAAAAGGAGAGTTGCGCCTTGCTGTACAAGGAATGCTTCCCGGGGCGCGACTTGTCATAAGCGATCCTGATATGGCGCGCGCCGTCAGATCAAGACTGCCTTTGCTTGCTTTGCACAAACGCAAACACCGTACACGTCAGACTTCGATTGTCGGACTGGTCACGCTGGCCATGGGATCCCTGGTTGCTGCATATATTTTTGGCATTCCATTGTTGGCGGATCGGATTGTAACACTGGTCCCGCCCGAGGCTGAAATAGAGTTTGGAGAAACTATCGTGGGACAGCTGGACCACGCATTTGCAGAGCAGGGGGGACTGACACTTTGTGATCCTGACCCCCAAAGCGTTGCAAACCTTGCCATAAGTCGTTTTGCACGTACTGCTTTGGAGGGGGTCGATACGCCCTTTCAGGCAAATATTCAAGTGGTGGCAAACTCAATTCCAAATGCCTTCGCTTTGCCGGGGGGAAATGCATATTATTTTTCCGGCCTGTTGAAGGAAACGCAAACCGCTGATGAATTTGCCGGTGTCATGGCCCATGAAATTGGCCATGTCATTCACCGTCATGGCATGCAACAACTGATTTCCAATGCCGGAACCGGCCTGCTGGTGGGGTTTGTTCTTGGTGACATAACCGGCTTGTCGCTGGCGGGTGGAGTAGGGGCTGCCCTGATTAACAACAGTTTTTCCCGCGATGCGGAAAGGGAGGCTGATGAGTTCTCATTTCAGGTTGCGGCAAAAATGAATTTTGACCCCACCGGACTGGCAAATCTGTTAGATCGGATTGGAGAGGACGATGATTTTTCCAAGGCATTTGCGTTTTTAAGTACGCATCCCTTAAATTTGGAACGGCGTGAAGCATTGCGGGCAATACAGATAAATACCAGCTCCCAAACCCCTGCCTTCTCTTCAACAGAATGGGAGGCTATCCGTACAATGTGTGCCCCTGAAGAGACCCAACAAGATAGAAAAGTTAAGTTAAAGCAGGCCGAGTGATTAAATTGGCGGGCTTTGAGAATCATATGAGAATTTTGTTCTGGAAATTGC
>JAJRRJ010000097.1 GCA_024279575.1 Alphaproteobacteria bacterium
ATGGAGGTTACACCATCTTCAAGGGGCTGGCGCAAACTGTCCAGAACCTGAGGGGAAAACTCAGGTAATTCATCAAGAAACAAAATTCCGTTATGGGCCAGAGAAACCTCCCCGGGGCGCACTTTTAATCCCCCGCCCACCAAAGCGGCCATAGAGGCTGAATGATGGGGAGAGCGAAACGGCCGGGTCTGGGACATTCCTGTATTATTGAGTTGGCCTGCAATGGATTGAATCATGGAGACATCAAGCATCTCACGGGGATTAAGGGGGGGCAAAATGGAGGGCAGACGGGCCGCAAGCATGGACTTTCCAGCTCCAGGCGGCCCGATCATAAGCAGGTTATGGCCTCCGGCAGCAGCGATTTCCAACACCCGGCGCGCCACCTCCTGTCCCCGAATTTCATTCAAATCAGGTTGATTTGCAACGGGGGGTTGGCGCAAAGCCAGGGGGCGCGGGGTCAGCTGGTGACCGGCCAGGTGATTGGCCAGCGCAAGCAGGTTTTCAGGGGCGATAATATCAATATCCTCCCCCGCCCACGCCGCTTCGGACCCCGAACCGGCAGGGCACACAATTCCCATGTCGCGGGCATTGGCCGCAATGGCGGCGGGCAAGGTGCCCGACACCGGCGTGATGCGTCCATCAAGGGCCAGTTCGCCAAGAACCAGATGATTTTGCACCGCATCGGAGGGAATGGCACCAATGGCGCTCATCAGTCCAAGGGCAATGGGTAAATCATAGTGGGAACCTTCTTTGGGCAGATCGGCGGGGGCAAGATTAATGGTGATACGTTTGGGGGGCAAAGCAAGCCCTGAAGCAACGAGGGCAGCGCGCACCCGTTCGCGACTTTCAGCAACCGCCTTGTCAGGCAGGCCAACAATATTAAAACCGGGAAGACCCGGAGCAATTTGCACCTGCACATCAACCAGCACTGCTTCTATGCCCTGAAATGCCACTGTGGTTACGCGTGCGACCATAATTTACTCACTTAAGTCTTCAATCGTCGCCGCCCGGATAAACAATTATCGCAAATGAGGTACTGCCAAAAAGCTGTAGCCTCAGCGCCCCTTAACGGCCCCCAAGATTTCAAACTAGCAGTTTATCCTGACAGAAACAAGAACATTAAGAGAACATCGATGCCGGGCAAAAGCCCGACACGGGCAGGGTTCATGTTTGCTTAACCACGATCCCATCTCCCCACCGGCAAAACCATAATATTAACGCAAGTGCCGCAATTTTAGAGATCTTTCATTCCCTCTTTCATCGCGAGAAATTATCCACTTATGCTGCCTGATATTATTGTGCGAAATCTGCCGCCAAGCTTAAAATTTTTACTGGCAACTCTGTTATTGTCATTTTTGTCGGGGTGCTTTTCCGGCGGTGTTATCAAGGGCGATAATGCGCCACATGCCGGTGTCAGGGAGGCACGTATTCTTCCTGTTCAGGGTATAGATATTTCTCGCTATCAGGGGGACGTTGATTTCAGGGCGGTGAAACGCGCCGGCACCCGGTTTGCCTTTATCAAGGCGACGGAGGGGGGCGATTATCTTGACCCGGCATTTGCGCGCAACTGGGCGGCCTCCGCTGATGCGGGGCTGGTCAGGGGCGCCTATCACTTTATGACATGGTGCCGACCGGCTGAAGAACAGGCAGCATGGTTTGCCGCCAACGTCCCCAATGACCCCTATTCAATGCCGCCGGTGCTTGACCTTGAATGGAATAATCACTCCCGATCCTGCCCCAAAATGCCCGCCCCTGATGTGGCACTTGAACAAACCAGAATTATGCTGGCTGCAATGGAAGCCCATAGTGGAAAGTTGCCCATAATCTACACGGATATTAATTTTCACCGCGATGTTCTGGCGGGAAAAAATCTTGAAAACACATTCTGGTTGCGTTCAACAGCGGCCAACCCACGCGAAAAATACTTTCGGCAAAGCTGGACATTCTGGCAGTGGACACAGACCGGCACCATGCCCGGTATTGTGGGGGAAGTTGACCGGAACAGTTTTTATGGCTCCGATGATGACTGGATCCGGTTTGTTGTAACGGGTTGTGACCCGCGCACGTTCGCCACCCTTGGGGCACAAGGGCGGTGTGGCAGTTTGAAGTAACAAACTCAGCTATTGGCAAAATTGCCCAAAATACCCGATGAGGAAATACCATCAAAAATAAACTGTACCGCCAAAGCTGCCAGCAAAATTCCCACCACCCTCGACACCACGGAAAGGCCGGTAAGTCCCAATATTCTTTGAATGGGAATTGCCAATAACAAAGTGGCCCAAAGGGCAACCATGATCGTGAGCAGGCCCGCCAGAATCAACCAGAAATCAGTTTCCGAGTTTGCGGTTGTTGTTAAAAGGATGACCGCTGAAATTGAGCCGGGGCCGGCAATCAAAGGCATAGCCAGAGGAAAGACTGAGATATCTTCGCGCTTGGCGCTTTCCTTGTTTTCTTCATTGGTGGTGCTGGTGCCCCCGGACTGGCGGGCAAACACCATATCAAGGGCAATCAACATCAACAAAACACCCCCGGCGGTTCTAAGGGCGGGGATGGTGATGCCAAACAAATCCAGAATCTGATTACCCAGAAAACCAAAAAACAGCAGGATTGTTCCAGCGATTAACACGCCACGGGTGGCAAAAACCAGTCGTTCACGCGCTGAATTGTCCTTGGTCAGGGCGGCAAAGATAAAGGCGATATCAGCCACACCAACGGTAGCAAAAAATGTGGCAATGGAAATAAAATAAGCTGACGTCATTCAAGCTAGATGGCACAGGGCGAGATGGGGCACAAGCGATGTCATGTCAGCGTGTCTGAATTTTTAACGGATTTTAACGCCTTTTCTCAATCGCATCCCAAATCAGAACAGCAATATCGGGGCCGCCAAAGCGCTTTATCTCACGAATGCCGGTGGGGGATGTCACGTTGATTTCGGTGAGATAATCCCCGATCACATCAATGCCCACAAATATAAACTCCCGTTCTTTCAATGCCGGGGCAATGGCTTTGCAGATTTCAAGTTCACGCTCAGTCAGATTTGAAAGAACTGGTTTCCCCCCCACATGCATGTTGGAACGGGCTTCACCCTCAGCGGGAATGCGATTAAGGCCGGCAACGGGTTCCCCGTCAATAATTATAATGCGCTTGTCACCTTTTCTGACGTCAGGCAGGTATTTTTGAATCATAAACGGTTCAGGAAAATCCTTTTCAAACATTTCGAGCAGCGACACCAGGTTTTGGTCGTCCTGCTTGATAAAAAACACACCTGCCCCCCCGTTGCCATGCAGGGGTTTTACAATGATATCTTTGTGCTCTGCCCGAAAGGCTCTGATTACAGAACGGTCGCGGGTGATTAATGTGGGGGGCATCAGCTCGGGGAATTGTGTCGCCAGAATTTTTTCGGGTGCATTGCGCACTTCTACGGGGGCGTTGACCACCAGTGTTTTGGGATGAATATGCTCAAGCATATGGGTGATCGTAATGTAATTCATGTCAAAGGGGGGGTCCTGACGCAGCAACAGCACATCAAAAATACTCAGGTCTAAACGGGCAAACTCACCAAGGGAATAATGTTCCCCTTTCGGCTTATCCACGACCGAAACAGGAGCTATATTGGCGCTTAACCTGTTCTGATCCAGCGCCAGGCTGTCCGGGGTATAATAGGAAAGTTCATGGCCCCGGTTTTGGGCCTCAAGCATCATGGCAAATGTTGAATCTCCCCGGGGATCAATGGCAGCAATCGGGTCCATTTGCACAACAATATTCAGCTTTTTCATCACTATTTTTTTCCGGTTTATATCAGGGGGTTTCAAATGCCCCTTTGAGATGGGTAGGCCACGTCCAGGGCGCAAGGAAAATCACATCAAAGCGCAGGGATTTGTGAAACAGTTTTGGATTGGCGGCAAGAAAATAATGCGCCGCGCTGATAATCCGGCGCTGGTTCACGGCTGAAAGAGCCTCACCCATAGCAAACTTTGTCCGGCGCATTTTCACTTCGGCAAAAATAACCAGGTCGCCACGCCGGGCAACAATATCGATTTCCCCGCCCGGGGTTTTAACACGACGGGCATAAATTGAAAAAAACTGAGCGCGCAAAAACCATACGGCAAATGTTTCCGCCAGCCGCCCTTTGGCTTCGGCCTGTTGGCGGGTGTTTTTTTGCGAGAAATTCATGATTTGAGTTTGAGGGCGGCCTCATAAACCTGTTTGCGGCGCAGGCCATGGGTTGTGGTGACTTCAGCTACCGCAGAGCGCAGGGGCTGAGTTTGCAAAGCGGACTTGAGATCGGCCAGCCAGATATTTTCATCCGGGGCGCTGTGGGGAGTTCCCGCAACACTTATCACTACCTCGCCCCTTGGGGGCATTTCATTAAGCTGACGCGCCAGCTCATCAAGGGAACCCGTTAGAGTACGTTCAAATTTTTTAGTCAATTCAAGGGAAATTGCAGCCCTGCGCTCAGAACCAAAAACTGTGATCATCGCATCAATAACCACACGAAGCCGGCGAGCTGATTCATAAAATACCAGCGTTTCAGAGCGCGTTGCAATTTCTTGCAAAGCGGCCAGTCGCGCCATTTTCTTAACCGGCAAAAATCCAATAAAGGTAAAACGATCCGTTGGCAGGCCAGCCGTTGCCAGCGCCGCCAAAAGTGCCGAGGGGCCGGGCAGGGCAAAAACATCAACCCCCGCCTCCCGCGCCGCACGCACCAAAGGAAAACCGGGGTCTGATAACAGGGGAGTTCCCGCATCACTAATGAGTGCCAGCGTCGCGCCATTTTGCAGCTTTTTTACAAGGGCGGGGGTTCTGGCGCGCTCGTTATGTTCGTGCAGGGCAAGTTTTGGGGTTTTTATCAGATAGTGGTCCAATAGTCGGGCGCTTTGGCGTGTATCTTCACACAAAACCTGATCTGCGCCTGCCAGAATCTGCAGGGCGCGAATGGTAATGTCCTTAAGATTGCCGATCGGGGTGGCGACCACATAAAGGCCGGGGGCTAATGAAGGAGCGAAAAATTGTGTACCGAAAATGCAAAATTGGCCTTGTTTTTGTTCTCTCATTTGCCCAGACTTGCCTTAAACCAATCAAAATATGTGACTATGTTTTAGCTGGCGCAAATCAACCTGTACACATTTTGTCGTCAATTACACTTGTTCAGGCGCAAAAGCGGTGTAATGAATTAGTTTAATTTTGCGGAAACAGATATTTTTAGGAAATGATCTCGTGAACAATACGCTTGATTTGACGACATTAACCCCTTTGGCTTCCAACTTAAAACGACGCGGGGGACTGTTTGGCCGTTTGGCCTTCACGAAAAGCAAATGGCTGGCAAGATGGGCCAGGCTGGCATTCGGAATGGGCGTTCTGACCCTGGCTTCGGGCTGTTCAAATCTGTCATTTCCACAATTTTCAAATCCACTTCCACCCGTTGGCCAGACGCCGGGCCTGATGCTTGAAAACCTGCCCACAATTGCGGGGGAAACCCTTGGGACCGGGCCGGTTCGAGTGGCGTTGCTTCTGCCCTTGAGCGGAGACATTGCCAGCGTGGGGCAGTCCATGTCCAACGCGGCAAAACTTGCGATGGATTTTATTGAACAAAGCCCCAATATCGGTTCCAACATTACTCTGATTATCAAGGACACTGCGGGAAATTCTGCCGTTGCGGCCAACAAGGCCAGCGAAGCGATCAGCGAGGGCGCACAATTGATTTTGGGACCATTGCGGGCTGAAAGTGTTCAATCCGCAGGCGCTGTTGCGCGCTCGGCGGGCGTACCTGTTATCGGATTTTCCAACAATTCGGGGGCGGCGTCTCCGGGGGTTTACCTGCTCAATGTTCTGCCTGAAACAGAAATAAAACGCTCTCTTTCCTATGCTCAATCACAAGGGCGCCGGGCCTTTTCAGCCATTGTTCCAAATACGGAGTTTGGACGTATTCAAGAGGGTGCTTTCCGTCAGGCGGCG
>JAJRRJ010000098.1 GCA_024279575.1 Alphaproteobacteria bacterium
GGTGGGCGGGGGATTAAAAGTGCGCCCCGGGGAGGTTTCTCTGGCCCATAACGGAATTTTGTTTCTTGATGAATTACCTGAGTTTTCCCCTCAGGTTCTGGACAGTTTGCGCCAGCCCCTTGAAGATGGTGTAACCTCCATAGCGCGCGCCAATGCCCGGGTTACCTATCCGGCCCGCTTTCAGCTTGTTGCCGCGATGAACCCATGTAAATGCGGCATGGACGGTACCCCGGGGCATACCTGTCGGCGGGGGGATCGTTGCGCTGGGGATTATCAGTCTCGGGTATCCGGCCCGTTTTTGGATCGCATTGATTTGCGCATAGATGTGCCCGCAGTTATGGCCAGTGACATGATTGGTAAATCTGAAGCTGAATCAAGCGCAATTGTTGCAAAGCGGGTTGCCCGGGCGCGACAGATCCAGCACAGGCGTTATCTTGAAATGGGCGCAGGCAATGTGCATACCAATGCCGGAGCAAACCCCGCTCTGATTGAAAAAGTAGCCTCCCCTGACAAGCAAAGTCAGGAATTGCTGATTAGTGCTTCAGAAAGGTTTTCCCTTTCGGCCCGTGCCTATCATCGGGTTTTAAAGGTCGCCCGCACATTGGCCGACCTGGCTGGTGTTGAAAAAATTTCCCGGGATCATGTGGCCGAAGCCCTGAGCTATCGGATTGGTTCATCCCTTCAAACCACCTGATATGATCCCTAAATAAACTTTTTGCCAAATTACCTGTCATTCCTCTGTCATTCCTGTGTAATTCTACTGTTATTTTTCAACTTTTTTTATCGAATTTTCTGTTTTCAGTGAGGCCCTGTTAACCCCTGTGGTCCAATATAAAGCACCCATTACCAATCGAAAAATGCGTAGGAGCAAATGTCGCGAACTCAGGCACAACTGGTGGATTGGAACGATCAGCGCGGGTTTGGTTTTGCCCGGCTTCCCGGCGGTGCAGATCGGGTTTTCGTGCATGTAAAATCCTTCAATCCCCATATGCCCAGACCAAAGGCCGGGGACCAGCTGGAGCTGGAAATTGTAGCAGGCCGCGATGGTCGCCCCGCCGCCGCATCTGTTGACATTCTGGGACAGAAAACGGGTAAAAACCCATCCCTTTCCCTACATTTGGCAACTGCTGCTATCCTCTTGATATTGTTGCAGATTGGCCTGATGATCGGCGTTGTTCCCATGTGGCTGGCCAGCTTTTATGTGTCCATGGGCGCGCTGGCTTTGATTGCCTATTCATGGGACAAAAAAGCCGCGCAAATTGGTGCGTGGCGCATTAGCGAAGCCCGTTTGCATCTCATTGATTTCAGTGGCGGTATCATTGGGGGTCTGTTGGCCCAGCACATGTACCGGCACAAAATGAACAAGCCTGCCTTTCAGAAAACCACCGTCGCAATCATCATTGTGCATGCCATACTTCTCGGGCTTTTAGGAAGTGGTTTAATTGTATTGCCCATGGGCTGATTTAGCCGACTTGATCTTTCATTAACGGGCACAATAAATTCACCATCTAAATTAAATGGGGATCAAGCGGATATACCCATTGAATTTTGAGGTCTCCTGGGCAAATATTGCGACACATCAATTTGACCTGGGGTTCAGTTTTGATAAACTCAACCAACATCGCCACCTATTTGGGGCTGGATCTTGGCACATCCGGCCTAAAGGCCATTCTGATGGATGGACAAGGAAAAATATTGGCACATGCCGATGCTGATTTGAAACTTTCCCGCCCTGAACCCGGTTGGTCAGAACAGAACCCTTCTGACTGGTGGCAAGCCTGTTTGTCGGCTGTTGATGGATTAAGCAAAACCCACCCGGAACATCTTTCAAGACTAGCTGGAATTGGGCTGTGCGGCCAGATGCATGGTGCGACATTGCTGGATGTGAACCATGAAATATTGCGCCCGGCAATCCTCTGGAATGACGGGCGCTCGGGTGACGAATGCAAACAGATTGAAATTGATTGCCCGCGCTCAAGAGAGATTTCAGGTAACATCGCCATGGCGGGGTTTACGGCCCCCAAACTGGCGTGGATCCGCAATAATGAACCCGATATTTTTGCAGCTATTCACAAGGTTTTACTCCCCAAAGACTATTTGAGATTTCGGCTGTGCGGAGAATTTATAACTGACATGTCGGATGCTTCAGGCACCCTTTGGCTTGATGTTAAAAAACGTGACTGGTCCGACACTCTTTTGGCAACCTGCGGTTTGACACGCGCACATATGCCTGAACTTGTTGAGGGAACTGACATTGCCGGTGAACTGAGTGAGGGGTTAAAAACCCGCTGGAATTTACGCGGAACAATTCCTATTGCCGGGGGGGCGGGGGATAATGCGGCGGCGGCCTGCGGCATTGGTGCAATCAAACCGGGTGCAGGATTTGTTTCCCTTGGAACTTCAGGAGTATTGTTTGTTTCCAACGACAGGTTTTCCCCCAATACAAAGAATGCGGTGCATGCCTTTTGTCATGCGGTTCCTGATACCTGGCACCAGATGGGGGTGATATTGTCGGCAACGGACAGTTTGAACTGGCTCGCCCGCATTACTCAAAGAAATGTTGTTGATCTGGTGGCGGACGTTGAAGCTAATTTTTTACGGCCCGCACAGGAAATTTTCCTTCCCTATCTGTCCGGTGAACGCACCCCCCACAATAACCCGGATGCACGCGGGAGCTTTATCGGACTTTCTCACAATTCCACACCAACAACGATGGCCCAGGCGGTGATGGAATCCATCGCGTTTGCCTTTTTAGATTCCAAACAGGCACTCAACGCAGCAGGTAGTGAAATTTCGCATCTGACCGCGGTGGGCGGGGGGTCAAACTCACCCCTTTGGCTGAAAATAATCGCAACAAATCTCAACATGGATATTCAAGTGCCTGAGGAGGGGGATTTTGGGGGTGCGTTTGGGGCTGCCCGGCTTGCTTTATGTGCAGTAACAGGAGCCGATCCGGCACAAATTTGTACGCCCCCCAAGGTCAGACATACGGTTCAGCCGGATACTGGTTTGCTGCGCTCCTATCAGGATAATTACCAGCGCTACAAAGCACTTTACCTCGCAATTGAAAGGACTTCTTCATGAATGGATTTTTTGGGGAACAAACACCCATCAGATTTGAAGGCCCGCAAACTACAAACCCACTGGCCTTTAGATACTATGATGCAGAGGAAATCGTGCTGGGTAAAACCATGTCA
>JAJRRJ010000099.1 GCA_024279575.1 Alphaproteobacteria bacterium
ATGGCATGGTCAACAAGCCACTGACTTTGGATGTGGATGAGCTGATTGCAAAGGTTGGCGGGCTGGAAGAAAGGCTCTATCGCCATCGTTGTGTTGAGGCATGGTCTATGACCGTTCCATGGATTGGGTTTCCGGTGCAAAAACTGGTTGATCTGGTGGAGCCGCTTGGCAGCGCAAAATACCTGCGTATGGAAACCTTTAATGATGGGGCCATGGCAGATGGTATTGGATCGCAGCCATGGTATACATGGCCCTAGGTGGAAGGGATTACCATGGCGGAAGCCACCACTGATCTGTCATTTCTGGTGGTGGGGGCCTATGGAAAACAGGTTGCAAATTCCATGGGGGCACCCATACGACTGCATTTGCCCTGGAAGTACGGATTTAAGTCCATCAAGTCGATCGTGAAGTTCTCTTTTGTTGAAGAAAGACCGGTTTCCTATTGGGAAGAAATTTCCAATGGTCGAGAATATGGTTTTTGGGCCAACGTAAATCCTGAAGTGCCCCATAAGCGCTGGAGCCAGGCAAATGAGACCGTTTTGCATACGCAGGAGCGTGTACCCACATTGCTTTATAACGGGTATGGGGAGCAGGTGGCGCATCTGTATGCGGGGATGGAGGATCAGGACCTGTTTGTCTGATCCGATTTAAGTACCATTACAAATACAAGATGACCCGTCAGGTAACTGGCGGGTTTTTTTGTTTGAAATGGTACTGAAAAGAAAAAGGCTCCACTCAATTAAGAGTGGAGCCAAAGATATAAGGATAAACCAAAATCTCAAGTTTTGGCAAATCTGGAGGGAGGTCCAACTTGCCTCAGCTTGCCTTGGGTTAAGGGAGGAGCAACCCAAGGAGCTGGAGTGTTAGACGTTTGATGCATTTCAGGAGGGAGGGAGGAACTTGCACCTTGCGTCTAACTGATGACTTTATGCTTGATAAAAGACTAATGCACAATTTCTCATTTGGAATAGCGGCTATGCACTGGGTGCATGCGTGGGTGTGCACCAAGAATGCCTGATTATCTGAGTAAGCAGGAAATTGGACTGGAGTGTCATTATGAACATAAAAAAAAGGCTTCGACCGTGTTAAACAGTCGAAGCCAAAGTGACTCAGCGCGTAATCGCAACTGCAATCACCGATCACGACAGGTGCGAGGAGGGGGGGAAGCACCTTCGTGTTGCAATAGATATGGGGTGGTTGAACGGGATTTCAATATTCAAATATTGCATACCAGACATGCACTTAACGCATGGCTTAATTGGTTCTCAGAAATTCCACTTGCGCGCACTTCCCACCAGAAAATCACGGAAAACTCCAATCCTTTTTGAGTTTTTCAATGCCGGGGGATAAACGAAATAGGTTTCAAATTCTGGCAGTTCGATATCTGGCAAAACCCTTACAAGCCGGTCTTCTCCTGCTGCTGCATAGTCTGGCAACATGGCGACACCAACCCCGGCGCGCGCTGCCTTCATCATACCATGGATGGAGTTGACCTTTAATGCGGCGAGGCGTGGGGAGTTGTCCGGGCGCCCGATTTTTTCCAGATAGTTGATTTGAGAAAGATAGGTGGGGGCGGGGCTCCCAAAGCTGATAATGCGATGCAAATCCAATTCTTCGGGCGTTTGTGGTTCGGGGTGTTTCTCCAGATACGACCGGCTGGCGTAGATGTGAAAATGTACCGTAAAAAGTTTGCGCTGAATCATTTCTGACTGGCTTGGTTGATGCAGCCGGATGGCAACATCAGCTTCGCGCATGGCAAGATCCACATCGGTATCGGAAAGCTTGAGTTCCAGGTGAATAGTGGGATAAAGCGAAATAAATTCATAAATGCGGGAGGAGAGCCAGGTGGAGCCAATGCCTACCGTTGTGGTAACAACCAACGGGCCGCTGGGTATGTCCTGGCTTTCGCTAATCCGGTTTTCAACAGAAACAAGTTCCCCATACATAATCTGGGCAGTGGAAAACAACTGTTCCCCAATTTCGGTCATCACCAGACCCCGGGCATGGCGGATGAACAGCTTTAGTCCCAGTGAGGCTTCAAGGTTTGAAATTTGTCGGGATACGGCGGATTGGCTCATGTTCAGCTTTTCAGCCGCGTGGGTAAAGCTTCCCGCTTCAGCCACTGCATGAAAAATGCGCAGTTTATCCCAATCCTGAAGAGCCATTTGCCGCTTCACTCCCGTGCCACATTGCGGTTTCGAATCAAGGGTATAGGATAGCGCTAAATTGTGGTCGCGTCACATCGGGGAGAAAAATTTTATGGCTGGTCGACGCGAAGATGGTAAAAAATCCGCGCCGATTTTATTGCTGTAAGGGTGAGAATACCTAGTCTTCTTCAAGGCTTGCGAGATAGTGTTCGGCCTCAAGAGCGGCCATGCACCCCATGCCGGCGGCAGTAACGGCCTGACGAAATTTGTCATCAGTTACGTCCCCGGCAGCAAAAACTCCCGGTATTTCAGTGGCAGCGCTATCGGGTGCTGTAATCAGATAGCCGCCCTGTTTCATTTTTAATTTGCCGGTGAAAAGCTTTGTCGCCGGTGCATGCCCAATGGCAACAAATATGCCGTGCGCGCCAACTTCGGTGATTTCGCCGGTTTTAACGTTTTTGAGTTTGGCTCCGGTGACACTTTTCATCAGGCCATCGGTTCCCAGAACTTCTTCGAGTTGTGTGTCCCAGACCATGGTGACTTTTGGATTTTTCAACAGTCTGTTTTGCAGGATTTTTTCAGCGCGCAGCTCATCGCGTCGATGGACAACAATGACTTCTGAGGCAAATTTGGTGAGGAATAGTGCTTCTTCAACCGCTGTGTTGCCGCCCCCGATCACCAGAACCTTTTTTTCTTTATAGAACAAGCCATCGCATGTGGCACAGGCGGATACGCCAAACCCTTTGAACTTTTCTTCTGATTCAAGGCCCAGCCATTTGGCCTGTGCACCCGTGGCAATGATAATGCTGTCGGCGGTGTATTTGGTGCCATTGTCACCGGTCAGTTTGAATGGCTGGCTGTTGAAATCCACGTCAACAATTATGTCTTTAACAATTTTAGTGCCAACATTTTCAGCCTGAGCTTTCATTTGTTCTGTCAGCCATGGCCCACCGACTGCTTCGGCAAAGCCAGGATAGTTTTCTACATCTTCAGTGATTGTAAGCTGCCCACCGGGTTGAATGCCCTCTATGACAACCGGCTCGAGCATGGCCCGTGCCGCGTAAATCGCCGCTGTATATCCGGCGGGGCCGGAGCCAATGATAAGTGTTTTGGTATGCATGATCTGTCCTTTATCGACACAAAGTGCCGCACTGATATTTTATCATTAGATAAAGGTGTTGCGTGCGCAAATTCAAGGGCATGTCAGTACAATTCGTTCCCATACACAAAGGCTGGGAAATGTTGAAGGGCCTGCCATAGAGTTTATAAATTTGTGATTTTAGCTAACAAGTCCAGCTGCCAGGACAAATGGCTCTAAATATATTCCACTTTGAGGATTTCATAGGACTTTGCCCCGCCTGGAGCCGCCACTTCTATGCTGTCACCCGCTTCCTTGCCAATCATGGCACGGGATATGGGGGAGGAAATCGAGATTTTCCCCGCATTGGCATCCGCTTCAGGATTGCCAACGATTTGCAGGGTTTTTTCCTCTTCGGTGTTTTCGTCCACCAGTTTAACGGTCGCGCCGAATTTGATGCTGTCGCCAGAAATGGTTGTCGGATCAATAATCTGAGCCAGAGCCAAAATTGATTCTAACTCTAAAATCCGCCCCTCGTTCAGGCTTTGTTGTTCTTTGGCCGCGTGATATTCAGCATTTTCTGACAGATCGCCATGGGCGCGCGCCTCAGCAATTGCAGCAACGCTTTCGCGCCGATCAACAGCGGTGCGACGTTCGCGTTCTTCTTTAAGGACTGCGTGACCTTTGGGGGTCAAAGGAATTTTTTCCATAACGACTATCTTTTGTTTATGTTGTCAACTTTCTCAAGCAGGGTTGCTTATGCAACACAAGTTTGAGAATGCAAAAGGCGCCGGGGATACCTCGGCGCCAGATTACTAGATCAAGTTCAAGCCACAAGAGGCCTAAAGGATGTCTTTTTTATGAAGCGTCTGTCAGATTATCAGCTGCAGATTTGCCTGTACGGCTATCTTGAACAACTTCATAATTGATTTTTTGACCTTCGTCCAAGCCTGTCATGCCAGAGCGTTGAACTGCGGAGATGTGAACAAAAACGTCTGCTCCACCTTCGTCGGGTTGAATGAAGCCAAATCCTTTTTGGCCGTTGAACCATTTAACGGTGCCGGTTGCCATATTCGTAGTGCCTTTCGCTATAATGCGATTATTTGCCTCAAAATGAGGCGGTCTATATTACATCGAATTCTAGGATTTTGATGCAAGCAGACACGGGTGTCTTGTATAGCGTCATCAGTGTACCGCAAAATTCAATGGCGCCTACATAACGCTAAAAGACACTTTCTTCAATAACAAAAATCAATGAATCGCAATTTTGCGGGCTTTGTGTGTGATTTAGGCCAGATAATCCTGCAACGGGTGCACATTCAGCTCCCCGGACTGATAGGCAATTATGCCTTCAATTGCTGCAATTGCGCCCGGAATGGTGGTATAATAGGGTACTTTTTCAACCAATGCCGACCGTCTGATGGCCCGGCTGTCTGAAATCGCCTTTTTGCCATCGGTGGTGTTGATTACCAGTTGCACTTCGTTGTTTTTCAATGCGTCCACGATATGAGGACGCCCTTCAAGCACTTTGTTGATTTTATCGCAATCCACATTGTTTTCAGTCAAAAAGCGCATGGTGCCGCCGGTTGCGATAATGGAAAACCCGGCATTTTGCAGTTTTTTCATTGCTTTTGCGAGTGATTTTGTTTTGTCACTATCACGCACGGATATGAAAACCGTGCCTGATTTTGGAACGATAACGCCTGCACCCAGTTGGGATTTAGCAAAGGCGATGGAAAAATCACGGTCCAGTCCGATCACTTCGCCGGTTGACTTCATTTCAGGTCCCAGAATCGTATCTACACCGAGGAAGCGACCAAACGGGAATACGGCCTCTTTGACTGCAATGTGATTGAGGGGGACGTCTTTTAAGTCAAAATCAGCCAGTTTTTCCCCTGCCATCAGGCGCGCTGCGATTTTTGCAATGGG
>JAJRRJ010000100.1 GCA_024279575.1 Alphaproteobacteria bacterium
CGGGGGTGTTCAACAATCATCGGGCAACCCCTTTTTTCTGGGCATAGGAGCGCATGGCGCGGAAATTGACGTAAGCAATAACGGCAACAATGATGAAAATCAGGGTTGAAATGGCCCCGGCCATGCCAAAATTCTGCCCTGAATCTGAAAAACTCATACGATAGGTGAAGGAGCCTAAAATATCAGTCTGCCCGGCGGGCATTTGTGTGCCCACGATGTCCGGCAAACCCCGTGTGAGCAACAGGATCAGCACGACATTGTTAAAGTTGAAGGCAAAGTTGGCGATTAACAACGGCACAAACGGGGGGAGGATATGGGGCAGGGTGATGGAGAAAAAAGAGCGAATGGGCCCGGAGCCTTCAAGGGCGGCGGCCTTGTAATGGTCCTGTGGCACCGATTGCAAATAGCCCATGCCCAGCAACATCATATAGGGATAGCCCAGCCATGTGTTGACGATGAGGGTGAGGGTTCTGGTTAAGGTTGCATCGGTGAACCATTGAGGTTTGATGCCAAACAGGGCTTCTAAAATGAGATTGATTTCGCCAAAATTCTGGTTGAACAGTCCCCGAAACACCAGAATGGAAATAAAGGCGGGGACCGCATAGGGCAGAATGAGCATGATGCGATAAAAGCCGCGAAATTTGAGATGGGGCCATTGCAAAATGGAGGCCAGAAGCAGGCCAAGGGTGAAGGTGAAAACCATTGAAAGGGTGGCAAAAACCACGGTCCAGATGAAAATCTGCACCATGGGTTCGCGGATGCCATCGGAAAACAGGATTTTTTTGAAATTGTCAAACCCCACATTGACGCGCCAGCCGGGGGAGACGGTTTCTCCCTGATCGGTAACATAAAGCCCCAGACTTTGATCCGCTGTCAGGGACGTCCCCTTAATGGTGTTGAGTAGTGTGCCGTCGGGTTGCAGCTCATAAAGGGGTTGCTGGGCGGCAAAGGCGCGCAAACTGGAGGGTTTGAGCTCGGTGCCGTTTGGTAAAACCAGTGTTAATTCTGCCAGTGATGCGCGTAAAGCGATAACTTCACGCATACCCAAAATACCGGATTCCGGCAACGGTCTTGCGGACATGGAAAGCCGTTGCGCGGTGCCATCAAGGGGCGTGTACTCGCTGATCAGCGTATCATTTTCGCCGGGCAGGGCAATCTGATATCCTTGGCCGCTGCTTAGCAACTGAAAGGGGCGTTCGGTTGATTTGTCTATGGATACTGCACTCAGAAACTGATTGGTTACGCGTTCAAAGCTGAGCAAATTGCGCGCCCCAAAATTGGTGAACCCGATATAGGATGTGTAAAGCACCGGCAGCACAATAAAAAGGCCAATGGCGGCAATGGCAGGGAAAATAAAACGGATCGTATAGAATTTTTTCTGGCTGAAAATGGTGACAATGCCCACCATCAGCGCCAGTATCACGACGGCGAACAAAGGCTCGCCTGCCAGATACAGGCCCCACACAATATAAAGCAGGGCCAGGGCAATAAGGCTTAGGGCACCCCATTTGATTGCGTTTTTGATGGTGAAGGGGTTTGTCTTAAGGGTGCGCGCGGCTGGCGCGTCAAAAGTTGTTGTGCTCATGTCCCCCCCTTTTTTTCAGTAACTTCAGAGCCGGGGCAAAATGCTCCGGCTCTTGTATTTGTCAGGTTATGAGTATTTACTCAGCAAGGATACGTTCAGCGGCATCATTCAATGCATCTTCAACGGACTGCTGCCCGCCAGTGATGTTTTGCAGGGCTGGTCCCATAGCGCCCCAGAACTTACCCATTGCTGGGGTGGAGGGCATTGGAATGCCGTTTTGAGCGTTGGCCAGCGTTGCGGCAACATTTGCGTTGTCGGCCAGAGTTGCAGCAAAGCTCTTGTCAGCCACGGCACCAAGGGGCACATCGTCGTTGATCATTTTCAGACCTTCATCAGAAAGCAGATAGCCTTCAATAAACTCTTTGGCCAGATCAGCATTGGGGGAAGCGGCGTTGATGGTTGCGCCGAGTACGCCCACAAAGGCTTTAGAGGGTGCGCCATTGATGGAAGGGATAGGGGCAACGCCAAAGTTAATGCCGCTTTCTTCCAGATTTGACCACGCCCATGGGCCGTTGATGACCATGGCAATTTCGCCTTTGTTGATGGCGGCGTCCATGACGCCATAATCAACGCCGGCGGGCATAATACCATCGTCAATCAGGGATTTGATCATGGCGGCACCAGCAATGGCACCAGCATTGTTCACGCCTGTATCTTCGTCATTATAGGAGCCGTCAACTTTTTGAAAAGCGTAACCGCCATTTGCCATGAGCAAAGGCATTGAGAAATAGGTGTTGTTATAATCCCACATGATGGCACCAACGCCTTCGGGCAGTTCGATGGAACCCATTTCTTCAAATGTTGTTGGAGGAGTTGCTACCAGGTCTTTATTGTAGATTAAAGCAACGGCTTCAACAGATATGGGGTAGCCCCATGTTTTTCCGTCAAATTCCATTGAATCCCATGCGAAATCAAAAATGGCGTCGCGGGTTTCAGCGGAAGGGTCAACCGGAGCGATCAGACCGCCAGCGGCCCATTCGCCAAAACGATCGTGGGCCCAGATAAAGATATCGGGACCATCGCCTGCGGCGGCGGACTGCTGGAATTTATCGGTGACGGCTTCGGGATGCTCGACCACAACTTCAATGCCAAGTTCTTCAGTGAATTTGTCACCAAGGGCCTGGAGGCCGTTATATCCCTTGTCGCCATTGATCCAGACCAGAAGCTTTCCCTCTTCAAGGGCTGAGGCAAATGATGTGGAGGCGAGCAGAATTGCAAGTGTTCCTGCAATTATTTTTGTTGTTTTCTTCATGTCCTTCTCCTTTGGACTGCCTTAAATCAGGCGGGTTGGAGCTGAGTTTTAGGCTTAAACTCAACATTGGGTAATTTTATGGAATTTGATGAGCCGGTTTGGGGTAGGTCAAAAACAGCAAAGCCGTTTGCTTCAAGGTGCAATTTTTCGCATCCTGAATGGGCGCAGGTACTGCTGGCGGCCTGACTTAAGGGGGATAGATTCAGAGTTTTTATGTCGTCGACCACTACTTTTATGCGCGTGCTGGAAAGATTGAAAATGCACAGCTGGGCGCTTTCATCGGTGGTGCGGGTGAAGGCCAGAACCGGTTCGGGTGTGTCAATAAACTGAATGTCGCCGCTCACCAATGCGGGACGGGACTTTCTGAAGGCCAGAATACTTTTATAAAATAACAGGGTTGAGGTATCATCATCAAGCTGGGACTGCACGCTTAGCAATGTGTGTGGGGGTTTGATCGGCAGCCATGGGGTGCCGGTGGTAAAGCCGTTGGGGGCATTGCCTGCCTCCCATGGCATGGGGGTGCGGCACCCGTCCCGCCCCTTATATTCGGGCCAAAAACGGATGCCGGGAGGATCGGTTAGTTCGTCAAATGAAATGTCAGTTTCAGGCAGGCCAAGTTCCTCCCCCTGATAAAGACAAATGCTGCCTTTTAAGGTTGCCAGCAAAGCGATGGTCTGACGGGCAAGGGCTTTTTGGGAAGTGGCATGTTCTGCCCAGCGGGTAACATGGCGGGGGACGTCGTGGTTGGAAAAGCTCCAGCAGGGCCAGCCATCGGGCGCGCCTTGTTCAAACTGTTCGATTTTTGAGCGAAAATGGGCGGCGGAAAATTGGGGGCCAAGCAGATCAAAGGAATAGGCCATATGCAGTTTGTCATTGTCTTTGGTATAGTCCGACATGATTTTAACCGCATCCAGGCTTTCGCCCACTTCGCCAACGCTGGTTATGGCGTCAAACTCATTGAGCAAGTTGCGAATGCGTTTGAGAAATTCAATGTTTTGTGGCTGGTTTTTCGAATATTTCTGAACCTGCATTTCATAAGGGTTGATCGCTGGTTCGTTATTTTTATCGTTAAGTGCAGGGTTGGAACGCAATTGCTGATCGTGAAAATAGAAATTCACCGTATCCAGCCGAAAACCATCAACCCCGCGATCAAGCCAAAAGCGCAACACGTCCAGCATGGCGTTTTGTACATCGGGATTGTGAAAATTCAGGTCCGGCTGGGAGGTGAGGAAATTGTGTAAGTAGTATTGACGGCGTGAAGAGCTCCATTCCCATGCGGAGCCGCCAAAGACAGATAACCAGTTATTGGGAGGGGTGCCGTCTGCCTGCGGATCGGCCCAGACATACCAGTCAGAATAGGGGGTGTCAGTTGAGGATTTGCTTTGGCTGAACCAGTGATGTTGGTCTGAAGTGTGGCTGATAACCTGATCAATAATGACCTTTAAGCCCAGTTTGTGGGCATGCTCTACAATGCGATCAAAGTCATTCAATGTGCCAAAAAGCGGGTCAACATCTTTATAGTTGGAAACATCATAGCCCATATCAGCCATAGGGGAGGTAAAGAAGGGGGAGAGCCATATGGCATCGGCACCAAGATCTGCCACATGTTCAATGCGCGCCAGTATGCCGGGCAGATCGCCTACGCCATCCCCGTTTGAATCCTGAAACGAGCGCGGGTAAATCTGATAGATAACGCAGCCGCGCCACCAGTCACTGGTCATGTTTTTCTCCCGTTCGCGGGATGTAATTTTGTCTGGTTTGTATGCCTGATGAAAAATCCAACATAGAAATCAGCAATTACTTAAACCGCTTTAAGTTTTGAATTACCTGCAAAACAGTGTATTTGTCAATTGTAATCTTTAGAATTTTGTGTATTCTTAAAGCGTTTTGAAAATATTTTTGGGGCGACCTTGACCAAACTGAAAGACATAGCGGCTCATTTGGGAATTTCACCGGCAACGGTTTCGCGGGCCTTGAATGGTTTTCCTGAAGTTGGTGCGAAAACCCGGGCCCGGGTTCTAGCAGCATCAAAGGAGTTTAATTATGCGCCAAATACCAATGCCAAGCGGTTGGCGACGGGGAAGTCGGGTGCGGTGGGAATGGTGTTTGGGTCGTCGCGCAATCTTTTAATGGATCCGCATTTTCTGGATTTTCTGGCTGGACTTAGTCTGGTTTTGTCCGATCGGGAAATTGATCTGGTGATCCGGGTGGCCTCGCCAGGTAAACAACTCGAGCAATATTCGCGCCTGATGGGAAATGGTTCGGTTGACGGGATGATCGTGAGTGCGCCGTTGGTTGATGATACCCGTATCAAAGCTTTGCTGGCGGCGGATTTTCCATTTGTGGTGCATGGGCGAACGCATGATGATGTGCCCTATGCCTATTATGATATCGACAATGATGGGGCCATAACGGACGGCGTAAATCTGCTTACCCAGCTGGGGCATCGCCGTGTGGCGTTTCTTAACGGACCACAGGACATGGTATTTGCTCAGCAAAGAATGCGGGCGTTTGAGCGAGAAATGGGAAAACGCGGCAATCCGGTTCCAGCAGCATTTGTCTGCCATGATGAAATGGGGGAGAAATTGGGGTATACACGGGCGGCGCAGATGCTTGATCAGTCAAAAACTGCGCGACCAACAGCCTTTATCTGTTCATCTATTTTACAGGCATTAGGGGTGATGCGGGCAACCAGCGAACGTGGGCTTGTGGTAGGCAAAGATATTTCAATCGTTGCCCATGACGATAACCTGCCCCAATTTCATTCGGAAAATTTTGCTGTTCCGTTGACAGTTACGCGCGCGCCAATTCGTGATGCCGCCAACCAGTTGGGGCGGATGATTGGAGCGCTGGTGGATGGGGGGAACCCCAAAACCATGCAGCATACGGAAAAAACAGATTTGATTATGCGCGCATCGACTGCAAGCGTACCCGAAGGGGATAAGGCATCATGGTAGAGAAAATCCCAAAGCAACCGCGTGCCTCAAAAGCATTGGACATTGTGGGACTGAAAAAGAGTTTTGGCAGTGTTGAAATACTCAAATCCATTGACGTCAATATGGATAAGGGGGACTTTTTGGTGTTAGTGGGCCCTTCAGGGTGTGGTAAATCCACTTTGCTTAATTGCATTGCGGGCCTTGAAGAGGTGAGCGGGGGAGAAATTTCAATCGGGGGGCGCAATGTCACCCAATCGCCCCCCCGGGAGCGAAATATTGCTATGGTTTTTCAGTCCTATGCGCTTTATCCCAGCATGAGCGTGGCGCAAAATATCGCCTTTGGCATGAAGGTGCGCAAAGTGCCCAAAGAGCAAAGTGAGGCCAAAACTGCGCAGGTGGCCAAAATCCTGCAAATTGAACCTTTGCTTGATCGTAAGCCGGGGCAATTGTCGGGCGGGCAACGCCAAAGGGGTGCTATGGGCCGGGCGCTGGTGCGGGACCCCGAGCTGTTTTTATTCGATGAGCCATTATCAAATCTGGATGCAAAATTGCGGGTGGAAATGCGTGGTGAAATCCGCTCGCTTCATCAACGCCTGGGGGCTTCGATTGTTTATGTTACCCATGATCAGGTTGAGGCAATGACGCTGGGTACGCATATTGTGGTGCTCAGGGACGGGGAAATTCAGCAAAATGGCACCCCGGACGAAATTTATAATCATCCGGCTAATCTTTTTGTTGCAGACTTTATGGGATCGCCACCAATGAATTTAATTGGTGCGCAGGTTCGGGTTGGAAAAAACAGCATGGACCTGGATTTTGGCGATGGAGTTTCTTTGATGCAGAAGCCTGTGCCCGCGGGCTTGAGGGCACTGGATGGCAAAAGGGTAATTGTGGGTATTCGTCCTGAAACTCTGATGTTGCAAAAACCTGGAACAGGCGACCTGAATCTTGTTGTCAGTAATTTGGAAAATACGGGCTCTGATGTCTATGTGACCCTTGACCTTGGAGGAAATAAATTTTTGGCCCGGCTTGGGGGGCGGCAAAAAATAAAACCGGGTGACAGGCTGGCATTGAAAATTCAGGGAAATAGTGTGTGTTATTTCGACCCCGAAACCGAACAGGCAATCGGGTGATAAAAATGGTGTGTATTATTGTCAATCCAATGCAAAAACCCCCTTCCATCTGGGATAAATCTTAATTAGAACAGTTCTAAGTTCACTGGTGAGCATTTCATAACATTTAGGAGACTATTGATGATTGGACGTAAAGTTCCGGCGGTTACATTTCACACACGTGTGCGCGATGAGAGCATTGGCGGAGATAATCCGTTTCGCTGGGAAGATAAAACAAGCGATGATTTTTTTGCCGGAAAACGGGTTGTGTTATTTTCGCTGCCGGGGGCATTTACGCCAACCTGCTCAACATTCCAATTGCCGGATTTTGAAAAAATGGCCGGGGAATTTGCTGCCAAAGGCATTGATGAAATTTACTGTATTTCTGTGAATGATACATTTGTAATGAATGCTTGGGGCAAGGCGCAGCGCCTGAAAAATGTTAAACTTATTCCCGATGGTTCCGGCGAATTCACCCGTAAAATGGGTATGCTGGTAGCCAAGGATAATCTTGGATTTGGGATGCGTTCATGGCGCTACGGTGCCATCGTTAATGACGGCATTGTTGAAAAGTGGTTTGAAGAAGATGGTTTTTGCGACAATGCGGGGGAAGATCCCTATGGTAATTCCTCGCCTCAAAATATGTTGAAAAACCTAGGCTAAGTCGGACTTTTGACCATTGTTAGATTTGTGATGCCGCGCAGGAATAATGGTTCCGGCGCGGCATTGTTTTTGGCGTTGGGGTAAAGGGGCAAATTCGGGGCGCAATTTGTATTGACTTGTCTGACCAGCAGGCACACTCTGGTACATAATTGGTATGAGTTTTTGGATGGTGAGTGGTGCATGTGCTGAAGCAAAAAATCCGGGATGAAATTGAGGGACGTCGGGACGACCTGATTGCGCTGACGCAGGATCTGGTGCGCATGCCCACACTCAACCCTCCGGGGCACGGGTATCTTCAAATTTGTGAATATCTTGAGCGGCGGCTCAAAAAATCCGGCTTTGAAACCGAGCTGGTGCGCGCTTTTGAAACACCGGGGGACAGCGATAAATATCCGCGCTGGAACGTGGTGGCGCGGCGCGAGGGAACGCATGGGGGAGCGTGTGTACATTTCAATTCCCATACGGATGTTGTGGAAGTTGGCAACGGGTGGACGTTTGATCCGTTTGGCGGCGAGTTGAGCGAAGGCAAAATTTACGGACGTGGCACCTGCGACATGAAGGGGGGGCTGGCTGCCTCAATCGTTGCGGTTGAAGCGTTTATTGCGGTTTGTCCCGATTATGCGGGGGCTATTGAAATCTCTGGTACTGCGGACGAGGAAACAGGCGGGTTTGGGGGCGTGGCCTATCTGGCTGAAAGGGGTTATTTTACACCTGAAAAAGTTCAGCATGTGATTATTCCAGAGCCACTGAACAAAGACAGGATCTGCCTTGGACATCGCGGCGTCTGGTGGGCTGAAATTGAAACCAAAGGGCATATTGCCCATGGTTCAATGCCATTTCTTGGGGATTGCGCGGTCAGGCATATGGGGGCGGTTGTGCATGAGATGGAGGAGAGCCTTTTTCCAACGCTGGCGAAGCGCACCACTTCCATGCCGGTGGTGCCCGAGGGGGCCAAGCAATCAACAATGAATTTGAATTCGATTCATGGGGGGCTTAGTGAACCAGAAGAAGGGTTTACCGGGTTTCCAGCCGCTATTGGGCCTGACAGCTGTCGTATGATTATCGACCGGCGCTATCTGATTGAGGAAAAACCGGAACAGGTACGCCAGGAGGTTGTTGACTTGCTTGAAAAGGTGAAATCGGAACGTCCAAAATTTGATTATCAGCTTAACGAGATGTGGCAGGTGGCGCCAACAATGACAGAAAAAGACGCTCCAGTGGTTGTGTCGGTGGCGCAGGCGATTGAAGATGTTCTTGGAGTTGAGCCAGGTTATGTAGTGTCGCCGGGCACCTATGATCAAAAACATATTGACCGGATAGGAAAGATGAAAAACTGTATTGCCTATGGACCGGGCATTTTGGACCTGGCCCATCAGCCGGACGAATATGTGGGGGTGGATGATATGGTACAAAGTGCACAGGTGATGGCGCTGACGCTTTTTGACCTGTTGGTAAAAACTGACTAGACTTTTTGTTACGTTTTGCAAATGGGGCACTAGACCCCGATATTAAAGGGAAGTGAGAAATGAGAAAACCGAGTTATTTAGCACTGGTTGGCACAGCTTTGTTGTTGGCAACGAGTTTGACGCCGGCTATGGCAGCACAAACGGATATAACCGTTGGTATGGTGCTGGAGCCGCCCAACCTTGACCCCACAGCTGGTGCGGCAGCGGCCATTGACGAGGTTGTTTACGCCAATGTTTTTGAGGGGCTGACACGCTTTAACAGCTCTGGTGAAGTTATTCCCGCACTGGCGCAAAGCTGGGATATTTCTGAGGACGGGCTGGTTTACACATTCAACCTGCCTTCTGGCGTCACTTTCCATGATGGCACAACATTTGATGCCGAGGATGTGAAGTTTTCTCTGGACCGGGCGCGGGCTGAAGATTCAACCAACGCCAAGAAAAACATATTTGAAGGTATTGATACAGTAGAAGCGCTGGATGCCAATACGGTTCGCATTACGCTCACCAAGCCCGACGGTTTGTTTTTGTTCCAGATGGCCAAGGGGGATGCGGTAATTGTTGCACCTGAAAGTGCGGCGGACAATGCCACCAACCCCATCGGTACAGGCCCGTTCAAATTTGATGACTGGGTGCAGGGTGATCGGGTGGAACTGAGTAAGTATGAGGGGTATTGGGGCAACCCGGTGGCGCTGGAACAGGTGACGTTCGAGTTTATCGCTGATCCAACGGCGGCGTTTGCTGCGATGATGGCGGAAGATGTGGACACGTTCCCCAACTTCCCTGCCCCGGAAACGCTGGCGCAACTTGATGCTGACCCAAGGTTTTCAGTCGTTGTTGGCGCAACCGAAGGGGAAACCATCCTTTCAACCAACAATGCCAATCCACCCCTTGATGATGTGCGGGTGCGCGAAGCCATTGCCCACGCCATTGATCGGCAGGCGATTATTGATGGGGCAATGTTTGGTTATGGTACGCCCATTGGCACGCACTTTAACCCCTCCAACCCCAATTATATTGATCTGACCGGTCAGTCTGATTATGACCCGGATAAATCACGGGCATTGTTGGCTGAAGCGGGCATTACCGACCTGACATTGCGTTTGAAATTGCCACCCCCCTCATATGCGCGTCGTGGTGGCGAGGTGATTGCTGCACAATTGCGTGCGGTGGGAATTGAAACCGAAGTCACGAACGTTGAGTGGGCACAGTGGCTGGATGAGGTTTACAAGCAGCGTGATTATGACCTGACCATTGTGTCACATACCGAGCCGTTTGATATCGGAATTTATGTGCGGGATGATTATTATTTCAATTATTCTTCAGATGAGATGGTTGCGATCATGAACGAGTTGAATGATACAACTGACCCGGCGGCGCGTACGTTGCTTATTCATAAGGCGCAACAGCATATCGCTGATGAGTATGTGAACGGATATTTGTTCCAGCTGGCAAAAACCGGTGTGGCAAACTCCAAGATCAACGGGTTGTGGGAAAACTCTCCAACTCAGGCCAACGATATGACCGGTGTTTCCTGGTCTGACTAAGTCGAGTTTATAAGCTAGTTGAGGGGCCGGGAAACTGGCCCCTTTTTTTGGTATTCAAACATAATTGTTTTATTAATGCTGGTATTTATCCTTAAACGTTCAATCTCACTTCTGCTGACGCTGATTGCCGCCAGCTTTGTGATTTTTTTCGTCATTGAGGTGGTGCCGGGGGACCCTGCATCTTTTATGATGGGGTTTGAAGCCTCCCCCGAAGCCGTTGAGGCACTGCGTGAGCAACTGGGGTTGAACGCGCCATTGTGGGAGCGTTATCTCTCCTGGATTGTGGGATTGCTTCAGGGGGATTTTGGCACCTCTTATACTTATAAAGTACCTATTTCAGATTTGATTGCTGATCGGATATGGGTGTCTTTGCCGCTGGCGGCTTTTGCGTTGACGCTTTCTATTCTGATTGCGTTTCCGGTTGGAGTACTTGCAGCGGCCAAGCGCAACTCTGCTACTGATGTAAGTATAATGGGGGCAACCCAATTGGGGATTGCCATTCCAAATTTCTGGTTTGCCATGATCCTTGTTTTGATTTTTGCTATTCAAAACCGCTGGTTTTCAGCCGGGGGGTTTCCGGGCTGGGATGAGGGGTTCTGGGTTGGGGTCAAGGGGCTGACACTGCCCGCGATTTCACTTGCCCTGCCACAGGCATCGATATTGGCGCGGGTGATGCGCTCGTCTTTGCTTGATACATTGGATGAGGATTATGTGCGCACGGCGCGGGCCAAGGGGTTGTCGCGCCGCCAGGCTTTGTGGCGCCATGCGTTGCGCAATGCCATGATACCGGTTTTGACCATTATCGGATTGCAGTTTTCATTTTTGATGGCGGGATCGGTGATTATTGAACGTGTATTCTTTTTGCCCGGAATTGGTTCTCTGGTGTTTTTGGGCATCACGCAACGGGATTTAATTGTGGTGAAATCGGTGGTGATGCTGTTGGTTTTTGCGGTGATTGTTGTGACATTTCTTGTGGATGTGGCCTATGCGTTCGTGGACCCAAGATTGCGCAAGGGGCGATAGAAAATGGTTGATCTTGTTACAAATGATGAACCCCGGGACAATCTGTTTCTGGTTGCGCTGAAATCCCCCAGCTTTGTTATCGGGCTGGTGTTGACTTTGATGTTTTCCATTGGCGCGGTGGTGTCGTTTTTCTGGACGCCATTTGATGTTGCGGTGCTCGATATTTTGAATAGATTGAAGTGTCCCCCGGCACAAAACTGGGTTGCCTCGCTGCAAATCCCCTCTGCTGAGAACAATTGGTTTGCCTCCTGGGCCTGTCAGTCGGCACCTGAATATCTGTTTGGTACCGATCATTTTGGACGCGATATGTTTTCGATGATTTTGGTTGGCGCGCGTACCTCGATTGCGGTGGCTTTCATTGCTGTTGGTATTGGTATTGGTGTTGGTGTGCCGCTTGGTTTGGCAGCGGCGGCAAAGACCGGCTCAATAATTGATGAATTGATTATGCGCTCCAATGACCTGGTATTGGCGTTTCCCGCGCTGTTGATCGCAATATTGATAACGGCGGTATATGGGGCCTCGGCAACCAATGCAATTATTGCCATCGGGATATTTAATATTCCTGTGTTCGCCCGACTGACACGCGGGGCGGCACTGTCGCTTTGGACCCGGGAATTTGTTTTGGCAGCGCGGGTTGCAGGAAAAGGCCCGGTGCTGATTTCGATTGAACATATTTTGCCCAATATTATGAACCTGTTGATTGTGCAAAGCACCATTCAGTTTTCGCTTGGTATTTTGGCGGAGGCGGGATTGTCCTATGTGGGGCTTGGGGTGCAACCACCTATTCCCTCATGGGGGCGGATGCTGGCGGACGCGCAAACCATGATTTCGTTTGCCCCGCATATGGCATTGCTGCCAGGCATTGCCATCATCCTTACTGTTTTGGGGTTGAATTTGATGGGGGATGGCCTGCGCGATGTATTTGATCCCAAACTGCGGCGGAGCAGAACATGAGTTTGCTCACCATCAAGGATCTGTCGCTGAAAATTGGAGATGCTGAAATCCTGAGGGATATTGATCTGAGTATCAACGGGGGTGAAATTTTAGGCATAATCGGAGAGAGCGGGTCGGGCAAATCCATGAGTGCATTGTCAATTATGCAGCTTTTGCCTTCCGGGTCTGTCACTGGTGGAAGTATAAAGCTCAACGGGGTGGAATTGCTTGATAAGTCTGAAGAGGAAATGTGTTCCTTGCGCGGGCGCGACATTGGAATGATATTTCAAGAACCGATGACAGCACTTAATCCTGTAAAAACCATAGGTGACCAGGTGGCGGAAACTGTGCTTGTACACGATAATGTTTCGCGCGAGGAAGCCATGAAAATTGCACGCTCAACCCTTGATCGGGTAGAGTTGCCGGCGGATCAGTTTCCTCTAAATCGCTACCCGCACGAGCTTTCGGGTGGGCAAAGGCAGCGGGTGGTTATTGCCATGGCAATTGCATTGCAGCCCAATTTATTGATTGCGGATGAGCCAACAACCGCACTTGATGTAACAACGCAGGCGCAAATTCTTTCGTTGTTACAAAAGCTGGTGGATGAGGATGGTATGGGGCTTATTCTCATCACCCACGATCTGGCGGTGGTAGCGGATTTGGCCGATCATATCGCAATCATGCAAAATGGTGTGGTGGTGGAGGCGGGGGAAACGCTATCGGTATTTCGAGAAATGAAGCACGAATATACGCGCACATTGTTTGCGGCGTCCAACCATGTTCCCAAGCGGGATGAAAGGCGGCATGTGAGTAAGGATGAGGTGATTTTAAGTGTTGAGGATGTGGTGCGAGATTATCCAGTCAAGCGCACATCTTTGTTTAAGAAACCGGGTGTGTTTCGAGCTGTGGATAATGTGAGTTTTTCCATTGGGCGGGGGGAGAATCTTGGTCTGGTGGGGGAGAGGGGATGCGGGAAGTCCACTTTGTCGCGCGCAATTTTGGCGCTGGATAAAATGCAGGCCGGGGTGGTGCATCTGGATGGGGAAATAATTAGTGCCGGGGAAGGGGCAAGCCGGGCGGCAAGGCGCAAAATGCAGGTGGTTTTTCAAGATCCCTATGGCTCGTTCAACCCGCGTCACCGGGTGGATAAACTGGTGTCGGAGCCGTTTTATCTGCTCGATGCCCCCCCCAAAGGGGCCGAACGTCGTTTGCTGGTGGAAAGGGCTCTGGAAAATGTGGGTATGCTGGCCTCGGATGCGGACAAGTATATTCACGAGTTCTCAGGGGGGCAAAGGCAGCGGATTGCCATTGCGCGCGCGTTGATCATTGAGCCGCCGCTGATTATTCTGGATGAGGCGGTATCGGCGCTTGATGTGTCGATACGGGCGCAGATTTTAGACCTGTTGGCGGAACTTTCGGATCGGCTTGGTATTTCCTATTTGTTTATTTCCCACGACTTAAGTGTGGTGCGGGCCATTACTGATCGGGTGTTGGTGATGAAGGATGGGGTGATTGTTGAAGTTGGGAAAAGTGAAGATGTTTTTCGCAATCCCCAACACCCCTATACCAAACAACTTATCGCTGCGGCGCCTGATATTGAACAGGCACTGGCGGCGCGTGAAAAGAGGATAAACTGATGTGGTTTGAAACGGACAAGTGTTTTATTGGCGGTCAATGGGTGCCCCCGTTATCCGGTAAAACGCTGACGCTGGAAAATCCTTCGGATGGCAGCAATATCTGCGCTATTGCACGGGGGGGCGCAGCCGATATTGACGCTGGCGTTAGTGCGGCGCGGGGAGCTTTGAGCGGTGTCTGGGGTAAAATGAGCGCTGTCGAGCGGGGCCGGGTTTTAACAAAAATCGGACAAAAGGTTCTTCAGCGTGCCGATGAGTTGGCGGAGCTTGAGGCAATGGATGTGGGTAAGCCATTGACGCAGGCCAAAGCAGATGCGCTGGCGCTAGGCCGGTATATGGAATTTTACGGTGGGGCGTGTGATAAAATTCACGGGGAAAGCATTCCCTATCTGAACGGTTATACGGTTTATACTTTGCGTGAGCCCCATGGGGTTACGGGGCATATCGTGCCGTGGAACTATCCGATGCAAATCATTGGTCGTTCTGTTGGGGCGGCTTTGGCCATGGGTAATGCTGCTGTTCTCAAACCGGCGGAAGAGGCGTGCCTTACGGCCCTTGCCTTTGCTGATATTGCGCATGAGGCGGGGCTGCCTGCTGGTGCGCTTAATGTGGTTCCCGGCCTTGGAGTTGAGGCAGGTGCAGCGCTTAGTACCCACGCCGATGTCAATCATCTCTCGTTTACAGGCTCCGTTGGGGTTGGCACTTTGGTGCAGGCGGCGGCGGCAAACAATATTGTGCCGGTGACGCTCGAACTTGGGGGCAAGTCTCCGCAAATTGTGTTTGATGATGCGGACCTTGAGGCGGCTTTGCCTTTTTTAGTCAATGCGGGGGTGCAAAACGCGGGGCAAACCTGTTCGGCTTCTTCACGGATTTTGATGCAGGTGGGAATTTACGACAGGTTGCTGGCAATGATGGTGGCAAAATATGAGGCGCTGAAAGTGGGTCCGGCGGATGCTGATCTTAACGTTGGACCACTGATTTCGGGGCGGCAAAAGGACATTGTAACCGGGTTTCTTGGTATGGTGGAGGGCGAAGCAAGCATTGTGGCACGCGGGAAAATTGTTTCAGATGCACCAGTGGGTGGGCATTATGTGGCCCCGGCTTTAGTCGCCGGGGTGAAGGCCAGCCACGCTTTGGCGCAAGATGAAATTTTTGGCCCTGTTCAAGTTGTTATTCGGTTTGAAACCGAAGATGAAGCTATAGCTATTGCAAACGGGACTGATTATGGGCTGGTTGCAGGGATATGGACAAGGGATGGTGCCCGCCAGATGCGGCTGGCAAAGGCCATTCGCTCGGGGCAGGTATTCATCAACAATTACGGGGCCGGGGGGGGTGTGGAGCTACCCTTTGGTGGTATGGGGAAATCGGGGCACGGGCGGGAAAAGGGTTTTGAAGCGCTTTATGGATTTTCGGTATTAAAAACTGTTGCCGCGTTTCACGGATAGGGCGGGTGTATTTTGCTGCGTCTTAGCAATGCTGATGCCAGAAAACTTTGGCTGAACACTACCGGGCTGGCGCAAACGCCAACCGGGCCGGTGGATGTTATGGCGCTTATCCGGCGGATGGGGTTTTTGCAGATTGATACCATCCGCAATGTCAGCCGTGCCCATCATCATATCCTGTGGAGCCGGAATCAGAATTACCGTGAAAAAATGCTGTGGCCGCGCTTGGGTGAAACCGGGGATTTGTTCGAGCACTTTACCCATGATGCTTCGTTGATCCCCATGGAGTATTATCCCATGTGGGGGATGCAATTTGACCGACTCGGGAAACGCGTCGCAAAATGGTATCAGCCCGGGCTGGCCCGTGATGCGGTGCGTGCCGTTTATGATCGCATTGCGGCGGATGGGCCTTTGTCGACCCATGCATTTGATACAAAAGTTGAAGGTGAGCGTAAAATGTGGGCGCGGCCCCCCCATAAAAAGGCGCTGGATATGATGTGGTATCAGGGTAAATTGGCGACCTCACATCGACAGAATTTTACTAAATTTTATGATTTGGGAGAACGGGTTTTTCCAGTAGAACTTCGCGCTGAAAAGCATAGTGAGCAGGCGCAAACAGATTGGCTGTGCACGCAGGCGCTGGAACGGCTGAGCTTTGCCTCGGTTGGAGAAATTAAACGGTTTTGGGATGTGTTAAGTGCGCAGGAAGTCAAAGACTGGCTGAATGGGCGCGAGGGTGTTTTGAGGGTTGAGGTGGAGGGTGTTGATGGAAAGATGCATTTTGCTTTTGCCCCGACAGATATCGAGAAAATTCTGGAAAAACGGATAGGCCAACATCTCGTTTGCGCATCATCAATCCGTTTGATCCTGCAATTCGGGATCGTAGTCGCCTGCAGCGCCTGTTCGGGTTTGAATATCGCAATGAAATGTTTGTACCAAAAGCCAAGCGCAAGTGGGGCTATTATGTTTATCCCTTACTTGAGGGGACCCGGTTTGTGGGGCGGATTGAAATTAAGGCTGAGCGCGACAAAGGGCAAATGTATATCACCGGGTTCTGGCCGGAGCCGGGGGTGAAATGGGGGCGTAAGCGAAAAGAGAGTTTGGGGGCTGAACTGACTCGGTTCGCGCGGTTTGTCGGCATTGATAATGTGGATTGGCAATGCCGACAAATATAGTGACTTGAGCACTAATTGTGCGGGTTTTCCCCGGTTGCCATTGCCCAGTGGTGGGCTTGATGGTGCATGCCGCTGGCCATTAGGCCGTAAAAACCAAGTGCGGTTAGTTTTGGCAGATCCTCTTCAGGGACAATAACGCGCAACCGCGCCCCATCGGGCAGCGTTTCTGCGGTATAATTCCACCCCTCAATACCTTGCATAATATCGGCGTGGGCCAGAACCATGCGCTGGATTGAAGGGGAAACGTTTTGTGCACCGGTCACCACAAACTCAAGACCCCCTTCAATGGAATTTGTCGTTGCGGTGGAATTTATGGTGACAACATCCATATCGCGCAAATGCTCTCGAAGCGTTGCAATGCTGACCTTGTTCCAATCCGTATCGGGATTAGCGCTTAGTTTGGCAACGATTTCGGCAATGGCGGCAAAGGCGCTCTGGCCAGGTTCTGACACAGGTGCCTTGTTTATGTTGGCTCCCATATTCATGCTGTTTTCACCCTGAGCGTGCTGCCTGCGTGAAGCGTGTTCCATTTCAGAGGCCCCCATGTTTTCCGAGTGCTCCGTGTTTTTGTCCTCTGGAATGTAGGTTTGGAACGGTTCGGTAGCCGGAATTATCAAAACTCCTTGTGCCATTGCGGGCAGGGAGGAAAGGGGCAGGGAAACTGAAAACAGGGCAAGTAAAAGAATGTACGGGCGCATGGGAGACCTCACTGGGGTTGAGTTGAGATTAACAATGGCACGGAGAGGCAATTTGTAACATGACAGTGATCATGTAAGTGTGCGGGATGGAAAAATTGTTTGTTCAACATCTGGATGCACTGCACTGGAGCTGTAAAACTGTGACAACAGATGTATCTATTTTTGAGCGTGGAGACCCGGTTCGTTCATTTTACAGGGTCGAGAGCGGGGTGGTTCATCTGGTGCGCCGACAGGAAAACGGCAATGTATTTATTTTGCAAAGGGCCCATAGCGGCAGTGTTCTGGGGGAGGCTTCATTATTTACCTCACATTATCATTGTTCGGCGGTGGCTGTGGATACGTGCGTACTTAAAATTTACTCTACTGCGGACGTGAAAAAATTGATTGAGGGCGATGTAAAAGTTGCGTTGGCCTATGCTGAATATCTGGGGAAACAATTGCGCGATGCCCGACTGCGCTCTGAAATCACATCTCTGCGACGGGTGTCTGAGCGGCTGGACGCCTGGTTGATCTGGCATCAAAACAGCCTACCTGAAAAAGGGACGTGGAACCGGGTTGCGGATGAAATCGGGGTCAGTCCTGAAGCACTTTATCGCGAGCTTGCCCGGCGTCGATAAATCTTGCCCGTTAATACTGAAACATGGCATCATTTTTTGGTGCTGATAAAATCATACTGGAAAATTCATGAGACTTAAAAACAAAACATCGATCGTAACCGGGGGCGCATCAGGCTTTGGTGCAGGAATCGTGCGAAAATTTGTTGCCGAGGGTGCGCGGGTGATGATTGCGGACATAAATGAAACCGGCGCAAAGGCGCTGGCAAACGAATTGGGGGATATGTGCGTGGCTCAGAGGGTGGATGTGGCGGATGGTTCAAGTGTCAAAGCGATGATGGAGGCGGCAATCGCTGAATTTGGTGCGGTTGATATTGTGGTGAATAACGCCGGTGTTACCCACCTGCCAAATGCGCTGGAAGATATTTGCGAAGAAGATTTTGATCGGGTCCTGGCCATCAACGCCAAGTCAGTTTACCTGAGTGCAAAGCATATTGTTCCCCATATGAAAGGGAATAAAAGTGGCGCGATATTAAACGTGGCTTCAACTGCGGGGGTTTCGCCCCGTCCACGCCTGAGCTGGTATAATGCTTCAAAGGGGTGGATGATCACAGCAACAAAGTCCATGGCGGTGGAGTTGGCTCCGTTTGGAATTCGGGTTAATGCCATCAACCCCGTTGCCGGGGAAACCCCGCTTTTGCAGAGCTTTATGGGTGAAGATACCCCTGAAATCCGAGCCAGGTTTTTATCAACTATTCCCCTGGGCCGGTTTTCTCAACCTGAAGATATGGGTAATGCTGTGTGCTTTTTATGTTCGGATGAAGCAAGCATGATTACAGGCGTTGCGATGGAAGTTGATGGGGGGCGGTGCATTTGAGCGGGGCCGGGTCATAGGGGGTGTCTTTCAAGAAAGGTCGTGATGGAATTTGCTACTCTTTTAGGTTTTTCCCAGTGGATGGAATGGGCGATGTTGTCCAGCGTTTCAAAGGTGACATCGGGAAGCCGGGAGAATGACTTTTTCACCGCGTCGGGGGGGAACGCGCGGTCCAGTTCGCCAGTAATTGAAAGAACAGGTGCGGCAATAGTATCCAGATCAAGCGGTTTGATATTTTTGAACATTTGAACCTGGCTTTGAAATTTTTCAGGGGACGGGCGATAAACATAAGAAGCTGCGGATGCAGCTGCTGCACTGAGGGCTTTTTCAGATTCAAAGAAATTAGAAGAAAAAATGGTGGGGAGCATAAGCTTAAACCAATCAATTGACTGCATATCGGATTTGTAAAGCTTTAGCATTTTATCAAAATAGTAGATGGATTCAGTGCTTGGAACATTGGCAGAGGCTAAAGAGACGAGTGTGCCAATGCGATCAGGAAATGCTTTGGCCAGCCGTAGCCCGATTAAGCCGCCAAGGGAATGGCCGACAATATGGGCGCGTTCAATTTGATAATGATCAAGGACAGAAATGGCGTCCTTCATCAGATCATCAATATTCCAGTTTTGATCCTGTGAATGTGTACGACCGGCTCCGCGGTTGTCAAAATTAAGCAGGGTGTAGTTTTTTTCCAGCAACGGAGTAAGCGGCGCCCAACTTGATACATCACTCATCATGCCGGCAATTAAAAGCACTGGTTGGCCACTGCCCTGGGTGCTGGAAAAAATTTCTGCATCTTTTGTCTTTATCAAAGTCATTTGGAGGGCCTTTGTGATGTGGATACTTGGATGTAAGGTAAAACCATAGGGGAGTGAAAATATGTCACAGGACTATTTGGGCAATGTGGTTACCGGGGCGGATGCTGGCACGCTTGCTGGCATAAATGATTTTATCGGTGGGTTTTTGGGGTATCAGAAACGTGCTGTCAATGTGCTCGCTGCGGCGGATGCTGACCCGCAAAATGTTCTGGCCAGTGTTTATGCCGGTTTTATCTGGATGTTTCTGGAGGCCAGTGAGGCACCGAAAAAGGCGGCCAGGTATTTGGCGCAGGCGCAAGGGGGCGTGCATCTGGTGACAGAGCGTGAACAGATGCTGGTGGAGGTGCTTCAAAAATGGATTGTAAACGATATTCCTGGTGCATTGGCTGTTGGTGAAGCTATTGCGCGAAATTTTCCCAATGACTTACTGAATGTAAAATTGCACAAATATTTCAATTTTAATCTGGGGAACTCATCGGGGATGTTGCGCATTGTAAAAATGGTGGAAGCTCACCATCAGGATAATGCCAACTATTATGGGATGGAGGCATTTTGTTATGAGCAATGTCATTTGCTTGAAAAAGCGGAACGTTCGGCGCGGCGGGGTCTTGAAATAAACCCGGATGAACCCTGGGCGCAGCATGCTTTGGCCCATGTGATGTTAACGCAAGGGCGCATTCGGGAGGGCGCGGATTTTATGAAAAAGTCCTCGGCCTGCTGGCAGGATCTGAATTCATTTATGTTCACCCATAATTGGTGGCACACGGCTTTGTTTGATTTGTCTCTGGGGGATTATGAGAGCGTTTTTGCAGCCTATGACGGCAATGTCTGGGGACAGGAAAAAGATTTTTCACAGGACCAGATCGGAGCCGTTGCTTTGTTGGCACGCATGGAAATAGCGGGACTTGATGTGGGGGATCGCTGGATGGATGTGGCCAGACATCTCAAGGCGCGTGCCAGGGATACCGTACAGCCGTTTTTAACAATTCAGTATCTTTATGGACTGGCGCGGGCTGAATATGGGGAGGCGGATGAGCTGATGGCTGCGGTGGAGGAGCGGGCGGCAGGCGCTGCTGAATTCGAGCGCGAGGCATGGGCAAATGTAGCATTGCCAGCGTGTAGGGGAGTGTTGGCGCTGGCGCGTAACAGGCCTGAGGAAGCTGTGCGGGAACTGGAAGTTGCGTTGCCCAAAATGGCGGCCATCGGGGGCAGTCATGCCCAGCGTGACCTGTTTGAGCAATTATTGCTTGATGCGCACTTGAAATGCGAGAATTTTGGAGTGGCGCAACAAATGATGGAAATGCGCCGGATATATGATCCTGACGGGGTGCCGCTTAATACGATGTTGGCAGGGGTTTATGAAAAGCTTGACCTGCCTGAAGAAGCGGAAGAAGCCCGCGCCAGAAATTATGGATAATTTACTTAACGTTTTATATGGATGGCCAATAAATGAAGCCGGGTAAGCGAAACCTGATTACGGATGTGGCGGGGCTTTTTGTCGGCAGCGCCACTGACCAGAATATTAAAACCGGGGTGACGGTGCTTACTGCCGATAGGCCCTTTGTTGCGGCGGTAGACGTTATGGGGGGCGCGCCGGGAACGCGCGACACGGACCTTTTAGCCCCGGACAAGTCAGTTGAGGGGGTGGATGCGCTGGTGCTTTCGGGTGGGTCGGCTTTTGGGCTTGATGCACCGGGGGGTGTGGTGGATGTTTTGGCCCGGCGGGGGCGTGGATTTGAAGTTGGCCCGGTAAATGTGCCCATTGTACCAGGGGCAATACTCTTTGATCTGATCAATGGTGGAAATAAAAACTGGACGTTAAATCCCTATCGCGCGCTGGGCGTTGAGGCGCTTGAGGTGGTGGGGGAAATGTTTGACCTTGGCTCTGTTGGGGCGGGGGCCGGCGCAACTTCGGCCAGTTTGAAAGGGGGGTTGGGGTCAGCCTCTATTGTTCTTGAAAATGGTATAACGGTGGGGGCGCTGGTGGCGGCGAACCCTACGGGGCAGGTTAATGTGGGTGAAACGGCGCATTTTTGGGCCGGGGCGTTTGAAATGGGGGATGAGTTTGGCGGTCTGGGGCCATTGGGAGAGCGGGTCAGTTTTGAAATGGCGGCGCGCACCAAGCAGGACTTTGTGCGGCAGGGGGCCAATACAACGATTGCAATTGTTGCAACCGACGCCCAATTGAGCAATGCGCAAGCCAAGCGCTTGGCCATTGCGGCCCAGGACGGCATTGGTCGGGCGATCGTACCCGCGCATACGCCTGTGGATGGGGATCTTGTTTTTGTTGCGGCGACGGGCAAAAAGGCATTAAATGAACCTATTATGGATTTGGCAATGCTGGGTCATGCGGGGGCGGTATGCCTGTCGCGGGCAATTGCCCGGGGAATTTATGAGGCGCACCGGGAGCCAGGGGATGTTTTTCCCACCTGGAAAGACAGGTTTTTGTCAAAGTAATTAAGACGACGGGTTTGATTCAAAGGAAAATAAAATGAAATTGCGCGCAACTATCTGGGGCGAAAATGTTCACGAAACAACCAACCAAAACGTTTCGGATATTTATCCTGAGGGGATGCACAGCCAGATCGCCAAAATGGTGGGGGCTGAAGGAGACATTGAAACACGTACCGCCACCTTGCAGCAAAAGGAGCATGGATTAACGGACGAAGTGCTTAAAAACACTGATGTTCTGCTTTGGTGGGGGCATGCTGCCCATGGGGACGTGAAGGATGAAATTGTTGAGCGGGTGATGCGGCGGGTGTGGCAGGGCATGGGGTTGATTGTGTTGCATTCGGGGCACTTTTCGAAAATTTTCAAACGTCTGATGGGAACCCCGTGCGCATTGAAATGGCGTGAAGCGGGGGAGCGGGAACGTATCTGGGTGGTTAATCCCAGCCACCCGATTGCTAAAGGACTGCCTCAATATTTTGAGCTGGAAAATGAAGAAATGTACGGGGAGCCATTTTCAGTGCCTGAGCCAATGGAGACCGTGTTTATTTCCTGGTATCAGGGGGGCGAGGTTTTCCGCTCGGGCCTGACCTATAAAAGGGGTGCTGGAAAAATTTTCTATTTTCAGCCGGGCCATGAAACCTACCCCACCTATTATGATGAGAATATCGGGATTGTTTTGAGAAATTCTGTGCGCTGGGCTTTTAATGAAAACGCGACTTTTGCCGATCCGGGTGATGCGCCAAATGTGCCAACCGGGGAGGCGCCTGAAAAAATTGAGGAACGTGGCCTGAAACTGCATAAGGATGGGGAGGCAGGCCTGCGCTAAGTCACTACCATATGGTATTTTTTTGAACTTATTTGCTCGTGTAATGTGGGAAATCGAATCAACCGAACACTGAATGAGTGAAGAGGATTATTGAATATGTGGGATTTCAAATTGATGCAGGCAATCGGCCTGATGATGAAAACAATGCCGTTTATCATTTTGAGAATGATGATTTACTTTGGCATAACGCTGGCATTTATCGTTGTCACCGGGGCGGGAGCCGGTATCGGGTGGGGGCTGGGGTCGTTTTCCCAGGAACCGGGCACCAGCGCCTCATTTTCCACGTGGGGGGGCGTGCTTGGGTTTAGCCTGACAGCCGGCGTTATATTTTTGTTACGCGAATACCTGCTTTATATGGTCAAGGCGGCCCATATCGCTGTTCTGGTGGAGTTGCTTGACGGCAATGAATTGCCAGAGGGGCGCGGCCAGATTGAACATGGTCGAAAAGTTGTGCAGGCTCGGTTTGCTGAAGCCAATGTTTTGTTTGCACTGGACCGGATTATTCAAGGGGTGTTGCGGGCGGTGACAGGGATAGCTCAAGGGATTGCCTCGATCATTCCTATTCCCGGGTTGCAACAACTCATGGGTATATTCCGGGCTTTTTTGAATATTGCGGTGGGGTATATCGACGAAGTCATTTTGGGGTATAATATTCGGGTGAAATCTGAAAACCCATGGCAATCGGCGCGTGATGCTCTGATACTTTATGGACAGAACTACAAAATTTTGATGAAAAATGCCGCATGGCTGACAGTTATAATTTATGGCCTGTCGTTTTTGGTGTTTTTGGTGTTGCTGGCTCCAGCTGGAGCAATTGCATTTTTGATGCCAGGAAGTTTGGGCGCTTTTGGCATTGTTATTGCGCTGGTGATGGCGTGGAGCATCAAGGCGGCACTGCTTGAGCCGTTGGCGATCACCTGCATGATGCAGGTTTATTTCCCCGCAATTGAGGGGCAGACCCCGAACCCGGAATGGGAAGAAAAACTCAATAAGGGTTCTAAAAAATTTCGCGGAATGAGTGAAAAGGCCGCCAATTGGGTGGGACGTAAATCGGATGCTTCTATCTGATTAAGAGTGTAACAGGAAAAATATAGATGCGACTGATAATAGTTGGCACGGGCGGTATGGCTGCTGCCCATGCTCAAAAGTTTGGTGAAATTGATGGTGTGGATATCGTTGGTGCAACCGATCTTGATAGTGGGCGTCTGAAGGAATTTTGTGACCGGTTCAACATAGAACACCGGTTTGCCTCCCTTGATAAGGCGATCATATGGGGAAAATTTCAGGCGGCGGCAAATGTTACGCCAGATCATGTGCATTATGGCACCACGATGGCTCTGCTTAAGGCAGGCAAGCACGTGTTCTGTGAAAAACCTTTGGCAACGGATTTCGAAAAAGCACAGGAAATGACAGATACTGCCAGGCAGAAGGGTCTGGTTGGCATGGTCAATCTTTCGTATCGCGATGTGCCCCATATTCATGTGGTGCGCGCAATGATTGAAGGGGGAAAAATTGGCGTGGTCAAACACGTGGAAGCCTCATATCTGCAAAGCTGGCTGGTTTCCAATGCCTGGGGGCAATGGGACACAGAAAGCCAGTGGCTTTGGCGATTATCAAAGGAGCATGGTTCTAACGGGGTGTTGGGGGATGTGGGGATTCATATTCTGGATTTTATCAGTTTTGGTATTGGGCAGGATATTGCCAGCTTTGATTGCCGGCTGAAAACCTTTTCCAAAGCAGAAGGGGATCGGATTGGTGAATACAAATTGGATGCGAATGACAGTTTTGCCATGACGCTGGAATTTGGCAATGGTGCAATCGGGGGGGTGCATGCCAGTCGCTGGGCCACTGGTCACTTGAATGAATTGCGATTGCGGGTTCATGGGGACAAGGGCGCGCTGGAAGTGGTGCATCAACCGGACAAAACCGTTTTGCGCGGATGTCTTGGGGAAGATGTGCATCAGGCCAAGTGGCACGATATTGATGTTGAGTTGGGCCATTCAAATTATCGTAGCTTTGTAAAGGCGGTTGGTCGGGGCAAGCAGATGGAGCCGTCGTTTGAGCAGGGTGCACGGTTGCAAAGGGTGCTTGATTTGTGCCTTGTGGCGGACAATGAGGGGCGGCGTCAGACAGTTTAGGCTATGTTGGTTTTAGGCAGCAGGTCACAACAGTTGCCCAAAGGTCACATTTACCAACAACTGTCGTGTGATGGCTGTTTTGTCCTACAATAAACAAACTCACCTCCTGCGTGCCTAAGCGTCAACAAATGGTCACAAGAATTCCCAAGTACCAACGTGAACCCGACAATTTCCTGCGCTTAATATGGTTTTGTACTCTCCGGGGGGCGTTCCGCCGCCAAATAAGAGGGAGTGAAACCGAAAGGAAATAACATGCAGAAACCAATTCTTGTTGCCGGACTTTTGCTCGCGGCTTTTTCAGCACCTGTTCTGGCTGAAAGCCATGATGCTAAATCATTGGTACTTGAAGGTGATTGTCTCGCCGTGATCGAACAAATTGATCTCATTCTTGAAACCGGCGTCACATTAGACAATGTGCCTGTGGAAATGGATGAAGTTACACGTGCCAATATCGTGGACTTACGCGGTCAGGGTGCTACAGAACAGGCGGCTGGTGACGAGTCCGCCTGCGCCGCAACGTTGACCCTTGCTATTCAGTTGCTGAATCCTGAAGGGTAATAACGTTCGGGGCGGGGTGCATAGACGTATGTGCCCCGTATAGATATTGTTTGTTTTTGTTTGCTTTAAGTGCCCGCCAATGTGCGGGCTTTTTTGTTGCGCCAAAGGGATCCTTTATGCCAAGGGGATCCTTTATGCCAAGGGGATTCCTGCATCCCCCTTATGGGTCTGATAGGTTTCAGACAGGGCAGCATAGGTCTGCCTGAGCCGGATGACTTTGGTTTCAAGCTCTTCGCGATCATCGGGGGCGAGTTCAGCAATCATATGGGTGAGATTGTGGGATTTCCAGAAGGCATTGTCTTTTGAATATTCCCCTGAATCCAGATTAAAAACCTCCTTGAGGATTTGTAAATCATGGGGGATGGCGAAATTGTCGCGGGAATCTTCATGGGAAAATAAATAGTAAAAATTGTCATACCCCGCCCATGCAATGGCGGATAAGCACAAAGAGCATGGCTCATGGGTTGAGAGGAATATGCAATCTTTGGGTTCTGGAAGCGAAGCGCGATTTCTTTCATAGAGTTTTTTGATGGCGTGCATTTCTCCATGCCAGAGCGGATTTTCAATTTCATTGTTGGTTTCGGCAATTACCAGTGAAAGGTCACTTTTGAGCAAAATAGCTGCGCCAAATATTTTATTACCGCGCAGGACTTCTTGTGCGGTCATCGGAGCGATGTCGCTGGCCATTACGTCGAGCAGGCGTGTGATGATTGTTTTTTTCATAATACTATCTCATAAGGCTCAATGATTTTATGGATTTGCAGGTTCTTGCCGTCGC
>JAJRRJ010000101.1 GCA_024279575.1 Alphaproteobacteria bacterium
AATTGGAGAGCTTAAGTCCGGCCAAACCAGTTTTGGACACCGATTTCTTGCGCCCGCCCCTTTTGTTGCCAAACGCTTTGATGACTATGTGCAGGCGCTGGAACAGGCCAGGGTTGTGCTCGATATTGATCGACGCATGGATATTATCAAAACCGATGCCGAGCATCTGGCCTTCGCTCAAGGCCTTGAGATGATCACTGATAAAGGACTGCTTGAAGAAGTGGGGGGACTGGTGGAATGGCCGGTGGTCATGATGGGCAATTTTGACGCTGCCTATCTAAATCTGCCCGAAGAGGTGATTATTACCACAATCAAAACCAACCAGAAGTGCTTTTGCCTAAGAGAAAGCTCGACCGGGAAGCTCATCAACCGCTTTATTCTGACCGCCAACAACATTGCCAGCGATGGCGGAAAAGCCATTGTTGCGGGCAACGAGCTGGTTATTGAAGCACGGCTTGCCGATGCCATGTTCTTTTACAAAAATGACCTGTCGCGACCGCTGGAAAAACGCCTGCCAAAACTTGAAGAGGTCATTTTTCACAAAAAACTTGGTACACAGGCAGAGCGGGTTCAGCGGCTGGTCCAACTGGCCGGTGAGATTGCGCCGCAAGTGGGCGCAAATGTTGAAGACGCGAAACGCGCTGCCCTGTTGGCCAAAGCCGATCTTGCAACGGAAATGGTATTTGAGTTCACCGAGCTACAGGGCCTTATGGGCCGATATTATGCCACCGCTCAGGGGGAAAAACCCGAGATCGCCACCGCCCTTGAAATGCATTACAAACCTGCTGGACCATCGGACAATGTACCAGACGAGCCGATTTCAATCGCAGTTGCACTGGCGGACAAGCTGGATATGCTCATGGGGTTTTGGGCAATTGACGAAAAACCCACGGGATCGCGCGATCCGTTTGCTCTTCGACGCGCAGCGCTCGGGATAATCCGCATTATCCTTGAAAACCAACTGACTTTCCCACTCAACGTGGAGCCGGATTTACTGTCGTTTTTCCATGACAGGCTCAAAGTTTTACTAAAAGACACCGGCGCAGCCCATGATCTTGTGGATGCGGTTATTTCCAAAGACAGCGATGATCTGCTGGAAGTCAGCCGTCGGGTGCAGGCCCTTTCCTCCCTCATACAATCAGAAACCGGGCAAAGTCTGTTATCGGGTTACAGGCGCGGGGCCAATATTCTGGCAGCTGAAGAAAAGAAAAGCGGCGCCAGGTTTGATGGTCCGGTCGATTTGACCCTGCTGAACAGTGACGAGGAGACCGCTTTGGCGGCTAGCATTGAGGCTGTGCGAGAAACATCGGGAAAATTTGTCGCCCAAAATAACTATGAAGATGCAATTTCCGCGCTGGCATCCTTACATCAGCCTGTTGATGCGTTTTTTGAAACCGTACTTGTCAACGATCCTGATCCGGCCATTCGGCAAAACCGCCTCAACCTGCTCACCAGTCTGAGAACTGCCATGCATCAGGTTGCGGATTTTTCTAAAGTGAATGGCTAAAAGCGCATCCCTCCTAAATTACGACAATTTTTGCGTTGCCGCGCACGCGCTTATACAGATCAATAATATCGTGGTTGATGAAGCGCACACAACCGCTGGAAACCGCCTTGCCAATGGACCAGTTTTCCGTTGTGCCATGCAGACGATAAAGCGTGTCGCGGCCATTCTGGAAAATATATAGCGCCCGTGCACCCAAGGGATTGTTAAGTCCGGGCTTCATGCCACCATTGGCGGCACTGTATTTTTCCAGTTCGGGCTGACGCGCAATCATCGCGCGCGGCGGTGTCCATGTTGGCCACTTGCGTTTCCAGGCGATATTGGCGCGTCCCGACCAGGCAAATCCGGCACGTCCAAGGCCTACGCCATAGCGCATGGCCTTGCCATCAGGCTCAACCAGATAGGCATAAAAATTCTTGGTATCGACGATGATCGAGCCAACCGGCTCGCGAGTCTGATAGCTCACACGTCGACGCAAAAATTGTGCCGGCACCCGGGAAAGGTCTGCAGCTGCCAGCGGAAATTGCTCATTGGGGATCGGACCATAGGAGAGTGCTGCCACCCGACCCGAGGTCTGATCAGAGATGCCATCCAAAACAGATTGTGTTGAAGATGAACAGGCAGCAAGGGTTAAGCTAAGTGCGCTTATGCCACCAAATGTAAAAACCCGACGATCAATTTTTATCTTTGCCGTTTTACTAAACTCACTCATGTCACGTCCGCTTTTGGTTAACAAATAATTATCAGGCGCTCTTAGAGTATTTTTACCCCATTCCCTAATAATATGTGCGTGAGGCTATTGCTTTGCGCCCTCTCCGGTCAATTTTTCTTCACATGTGTGGCTTTGGTGAACCAAAATAGCGGAAAGTGAGACGCCAGAATCGAAAAAGGGAAAACCATCTTTAGACGGCTTTCCCTCTTTGTGCTTATTTTTCCTTGAATAAACAGCCTTTTTTGCCTTCACAATACGCTGTCGAAATTCGTCACTTTGCAACGCGCGCGCCGCCGGGTTTGGCGACCGCTTTACTTTTGGCTTCATCTCATTATCTCCGCCGGTTAAGTGTCAGTTAAATAATCCAGCTATCTTGCTTAAGCAAGCCAACCTACTTACGGGGAGCAGGGCTTCAGCAATGCCTGGCATAACCTTGGCTTAGCATTATGCCCCGCCATCGGCGGTTTTAAGCCAGGCAGCGCCACAGGACTTGGACAATTCACGAATACGCAAAATGTAACCCTGGCGTTCAGTCACTGAAATCACCCCGCGGGCATCAAGCATGTTGAATATATGGCCGGCTTTTAACACCTGTTCATAGGCGGGAATTGCCATCGGGGGTTTGCCATCACTTTGCCCATCTACAGCCAGAATTGCCCGGCATTCCTTTTCCGCATCCTCAAAATGTCGGAACAGCATTTCGGTGTCTGCAAACTCAAAATTATAGCGGGAACTTTCTTGCTCGTTTTGTAGAAAAACGTCACCATAGGTAACTTTTTCTGCTCCCTGCCCGCCATTAAAATTCAGGTCATAAATGCTGTCCACATTTTGAATATACATGGCAAGACGTTCCAGCCCGTATGTCACTTCACCTGCAACCGGCTTGCATTCAAATCCGGCGACTTGCTGAAAATAGGTAAACTGGGACACCTCCATTCCATCGCCCCAGACTTCCCAGCCAAGTCCCCAGGCGCCAAGGGTGGGGTTTTCCCAGTCATCCTCCACAAAGCGCAAATCGTGCACATCAGGGTCAATGCCAATGGCATAGAGCGATTTCAGATAAAGCTCCTGAATGTCGGGGGGGGAGGGTTTCAGGATAACTTGGAACTGATAATAGTGCTGCAGACGATTGGGGTTTTCACCATAACGGCCATCGGTGGGACGGCGCGAGGGTTGCACATAGGCAGCCTTCCACGGTTTTGGCCCAAGAGCCCGCAATGTGGTGGCCACATGGGAAGTGCCCGCACCCATTTGCATATCGTAGGGCTGAAGAATAACACACCCCTGTTTCGCCCAATATTGCTGCAATGTCAGCATCAGACCCTGAAAGGAAGTTTTGGGGTTCATATGGGCGGGAAGGTTTTTGTTCATGAGGGCCAATTGAGTTTATCAAATTTTGCCTGAACCTAGGTTTTTGGCCTGCTAAGGTCAAGCACAGGAAAGATCGATACGAAGAAATTAAAGAGAGAAAAATGATCAAGAATTTTCTTCATGCACCAAAAAAGCAATTGACTAAATCTCACGATGGAAACGGCCCGTTTGACCTCTTTGAAATTTGGTCAGGTGCAACTAACCATCACTTCTTGTCTTCGTCACCGGGGCGAAACACCCCGTCCTTGTCCTTTTTAAGCTCCACAACGTCAGGCCGCTTTCTTTCCTTGAGGTCCCGCTCACGGATGGCTGCATCGTCGGCCCTGAACTGTTTTTTCCAGTCGTTGATTATGCGGCGAATGCCAAAATAAATTGCGCCTATAATCACCCCATAAATTAGCAAACGAAGCAAAACAGCAGACATCCTTTATAATCCAAATCGTGACCAGAGCGCACGTTCTTCCAGAGCGCCTATTATATCAGAACCAATTGAGGGGGCTACAGTTCCTGCGCTCAAACCAATGCTGGGCAAGGAAAACATAGCTTTTTTCGCTTTGATAGGCTTGAGTTTGACATCATCACCATAGCGCTCACGCAACACAGTATGCATATCTCCCAGCGCATCAACAAGCCCCAGATCAATGCCGCGCAGAGCCGGCCACCATTCTCCGGTGAACAATTCATCATCAGGTGCCTTAAGTTTTGCGCCCCGATGCTGCTTGACATAATTGATGAATACCTGATGAATATCATCCTCAAATCCCTTGATTCGATCTACATCCGCCTTCTTTTCAGGCATAAAGGGATCAAGGGTGGATTTGTTTTTTCCTGCTGTATAAATTCGCCGGGTAACACCAATTTTTTTAATCGCCTCTTCAAAGCCAAATCCAGCCATGATCACCCCAACTGAGCCAACAATTGAAGATGGATCAGCAAACAGTTCATCGGCCACAACCGCAATGAAATACCCCCCGGATGCCGCCACATCTTCAACAAAAACAAATACTTTTTTTTCGTTTTTGTCGGCAAGTTCACGGATCCGGTTACCCACAAGGCGCGATTGAACGGGGGAACCGCCGGGTGAATTGATAACAATGGCCACGGCGGCGGCTCTTTTGTTTTCAAACGCCTTTTCCAATAACGGGCTTACGCTTTCAATATTGATACGCCCCGGTTTTTGTTCAGAAGATATTACCCCGTGCAAACGAACAACCGGCACAACGGGATTGTTCAGGCCCATCATATCTTCGATACCGCCCCATGCCTTGCTCAGGCTTTGAACAATCGGGTTGGATGATTTTGTACTCATTTGAGGCGCTCCGTATCGGTTTTTAAGCTATTGGTGAAGTTGTGTGTGTTTATTTAGGCGCACATCACCCCACTTACCAGTGTAAAGCGCCTTCCCCGCGAAAAATTGCTTCCATTTGGGGTAAAAACTCCCGTCCGGTTTTACCGTGCAGGTTCAAAGGCGCCATGAGAGAAAGCGGGGCTTTGGAGCCTTTAATGCCACGAATGAGGACTCTGGTGGCCGCTTCCCCGGCACGCGGCGCAATCGGCAGCAAAACAATATTACCAAAGCGCATATCAAAGGCGGCCAATAGTTCCGGTAAAGCCTTGATCATATGAATGAAGATGATTTCGCCCTTGGGAGCTGCGCTTGCGGCAGCAGTTTTTACCCATTGGTCCAGTTCCCCTTTTTCCATATGACGGGCGCGTTTTCGAAGCGCATTTGGTGAGCTGGTGCTGTTTGAACTGACAAAAAACGGGGGATTGGCAATTACAGAGGTAAAACTATCGGTTACAAGCCCTGCCTGCTCCCGAATTGAGCCTTTTTGAGTAACATCAAGAAGCAAGGTTTTTGTACGATCCTCAAACCCGTTAAGGTGCAGGTTTTTGTCGGCAAACTCCAGTGCTTCGCTTTCTATATCCACCAAAACCCCTCGCGCTTGTGGCCGATCAGCCAACGCGCAGCATGCAGCAACCCCTGGACCACAGCCAAGCTCCAGAATATTGGCGCTATCCTTATGAACCGAGGCAGCGAGTAACACGCTATCCGACCCCGCTCGAAACCCTGCGTTAGGTTGAAAAGCCTGTATCCGCCCCCCCAGGAATTCATCCCTCGTGGCGTTTTCCATATCAAAACCCTTGTTCACATTTTATCCCGTGCTATTTGCGCAAAAATAAAGTTTGCAGATCACCACACGCAGTTTGTGGTTGTCGCGCCAACAGTATATGAAACAATCAAAAGATTTGATACTAACCGGTTCTTGGATTTTAATTTGAGCATGAGTAGTAATTTAAGTTCGGCGTCACACGCAACAATTGATCAATCAGGCATGGATGCACTTATTAAGGCCACCGCCACCGATATGGAGGCGGTTAACGCATTAATTTTGTCGCGTGCAGAATCCCATGTTGAAATGGTTCCACAAATTGCGCGTTATCTGATTGAGGCGGGGGGTAAACGATTGCGCCCCATGCTTACCCTGATCAGCGCCCGCATGTTTTCTGATGAAACCGGACATCAGATCAATTATGCGGCAGCAGTTGAGTTTATGCATAATGCCACATTGCTCCATGATGATGTGGTGGATGAAAGTGAAATGCGCCGGGGTAAACCCGCCGCCCGTAAAATCTGGGGCAACCAGGCCAGCGTGCTGGTCGGGGATTTTTTACTCGGCCAGGCTTTTATGATGATGGTTGAAACAGGGGACCTTCCCGCCCTTCGCACCCTTTCCAGTGCCGCTGCAATTATTGCAGAGGGAGAAGTATTTCAGCTGAGCAAAGCCACCGACCTGAGCACAAGTGACAAAGACTATCTGCAAATTATCAATGCAAAAACTGCCACACTATTTGAAGCCGCTACAAAGGTTGGGGCAATGGCAGGCCAAGCAAGTTCCGCTCAACAGCAAGCGTTGGCGACCTATGGCCGCGAGCTGGGACTGGCGTTTCAGATTGTGGATGATGTATTGGATTATGGCGGGGCAAACGGGGCCCTGGGGAAAAATACCGGGGATGATTTGCGCGAAGGAAAGATGACTTTGCCGATCATTCTTGCTCTTGCCAAAGCCGATAAAAATGAAACGGCGCTAATAAAATCCGCACTTGGCGACACGAAGGCTGATCAAAAGACATTTAATGACGTTCTAAATGTCATAACCAAATATGATGCGCTGGAAATCTCTATCGAACGGGCGTTGAAATATGCACAAAATGCCCGCGATGCACTCACTGAATTGCCGCCCAGCAAAACACGCACAATTTTGGCCGATATCGCTGATTACTGCGTGGCGCGGGTCAGCTGAATCACCCCTTCGTCCCGCCAAGAACTTTCGTTGCCACACACCAGTAGTCGGGCCATTTTCTGCCCAATTGTTCCGCTGCGTAATTGGCCTGTTCTTCAGTGGCGAAAAGGCCAAACACCGTGGCTCCTGACCCCGTCATTCGCGCCAGCAAACACGCCTTGATTTGCGACAGCTCGTTTACAAGAACGCCGATTTGCGGCACCAGATTGCATGCGGGGCCGAACAGGTCGTTGCGCGTTGTCAAAAGCCAGTTTACAAAATGTTCCACCCCTGAAAACCGGGCAGGCAAATCACTCATAACAGGGTTGGTTTTACGCGCCAAACTGGAGAAAACCTCGCTTGTTGACACTCCGGCTCCAGGATTGATCAGCACCAGGTAAAATTCCGGGAGGAATTCTACCGGTTCAAGGCTTTGACCAATCCCGCGCATAATCAGTGCAGTGTTTTTCAGACATGCGGGCACATCTGCTCCAAGTTCAAGTGCCAATTCTGCTAACTCGATTTGATCAATTTTTGCTCCTGCCCCTTCCTTGAGCAGATTGAGAACCGCTGCCGCATCGGCTGACCCTCCTCCGATTCCAGCGGCCACGGGCAGATTTTTCGTCAATGAAACAGATAAATGTCGGGGCAGTGCATCAGGCCAGTTGGAACGGAAAATCCTAAGTGCACGCAACACAAGATTGTTTTCGTCAGCGCTTAAACCCTGGGCGAACGGCCCATCAATGCTTAGCTGGTCGCCTAGTTGCCCCTTGGCCTGCTCAATCGAAACCTGATCACCAATCCG
>JAJRRJ010000102.1 GCA_024279575.1 Alphaproteobacteria bacterium
CTCGATTTGCAGGAATTTTAGACCCCAACAGCACACAAGTCATATTTGGCAACCAAAGCGACGATGGCAGTTTTTATCAGTCCTACGCGCTGGTGCACGGCGTATTACTTGCCGGGAACCTGCCCATTTTAACTTTTTCGCCGATGCGCTAAGCGGCTATTTTGGCGTTGGCTTATGATCACGCCCGAAATCCACCACATCCGTTTCCTGCCCCGCATCAATAATTGAACGGCGAATTTCCCGCGTCCGGGTAAACAGGTCCTCAAGTGCGTCCCCGTCCCCAACCCGCACCGCGCGCTGCAAAACACTCAAATCCTCAAGAAATCTGCCCAGCATTTCCAGAACAGCTTCCCGGTTTGTCAAAAACACATCTCGCCACATGATCGGGTCAGAAGCTGCAATTCGGGTAAAATCCCTGAACCCTCCAGCGGAAAATTTTATGACTTCAGACTTGGAAACCGATTCCATATCATCAGCAGTGCCAACAATATTATATGCCACAAGATGTGGCACATGGCTGGTAATCGCCACCACCAGATCATGGTGACACGCATCCATCAGCTCAACCTGCGAGCCAAGCGCCTCCCAGAACGCTGCCAGTTTATCAACGGCTGCGCGCGCCACATCCGCACGCGGTGTCAAGATACACCAGCGCCCCTCAAACAGACTGGGAAACCCCGCCAAAGGTCCTGAATGCTCTGTCCCCGCCATCGGATGCCCTGGCACAAGGTGAACACCGGCAGGCACCAAAGGTCCAACAACCTTGTCCACATGTCCCTTGACTGAACCAACATCACTAAGAATAGCACCCGCCTTCAAATGCGGGCTGATCTCTTTCATAATCGCTTCAAATGCACCTACCGGAGCGCAAAGAATTACCAGATCAGCGTCTTTTACCGCCTCCGCCCCGCTCAAAAAATATTCATCCGCAATTGAAATGGAACGCGCTTCGTCAAGGGTTTGTGCGCGTCGTGTGGCAACGCTGATATGAGCCGCCAGGTTCTTAAGCCGTACCGCCTGACAAATGGAAGACCCGATCAGCCCCACCCCGATCAGAGCAATTTTTTGAAAAATTATACTCATTTAATGTGTTGGTCCTTCAAAATTGCAGCAACTTTTTCCATTGCGGCACCAGAACCGATAGAAATTCGCAGTGCATCGGGCAGTCCATACGCCCCCATCTCACGCACAACAATCCCTTGATTCAACAAAATTTCATTGGCCTGGCGCGCGCTCATGCCTTGCTCTTGTGCAAACAGGACCAAAATAAAGTTACCTTGGGAGGGTAAAACCCGAATTGCATTGCCATTCAGTTCAGCGCTGAGCCAACGGCGCCATTTGGCATTATGGATGTTTAATTCCCGGGTAAATTTTATATCCCGTACCGCCGCTTCCCCCGCCAACTGTGCCGCCATGTTGATATTAAATGGATCACGCAAACGGTTGAGCGCATCAACTATTTTTTCAGGCCCATACATCCAGCCAATCCGCAAGGCGGCCAAACCCATTTTAGAAAAGGTGCGCACCATTACTACATTTTCATGGGCCTCCACCAGATCAACCCCAACAGAATAATCCATAGCCGTTACATATTCTGCATAAGCACAATCAACCACCAGCAAAACATTTTTGGGCAGTCCCTGATGAAGTCGCTTAAGCTCATCCCCATTCAAATAGGTTCCGGTGGGGTTGTTGGGATTGGCCAGAAAAACCATTTTTGTTGCCCTGGTAACGGCACCCAGCATCGCATCCACATCCACCACATAATCCCGGTCAGATGCAACTACCGGCGTCGCCCCGGCCCCAAGGGTAACAATTGGATACATCAAAAATCCATATTGCGAAATGATCGCCTCATCCCCTGCTCCAAGATAGGCATGGGCCAGCAAGTGCAAAATTTCATCAGACCCCGCTCCCACAATAAGGCGCCCGGCCTTAAGCCCGTGAACCTGTGCCAGCGCATTTCGCAAACCACTGGAACTGGCATCAGGATAACTGGCCAATTTTTTTCCAAGCCCCTCAAGTGCTGCAATTGCCTTGGGGCTTGCCCCCAATGGACTTTCATTGGATGATAATTTGATGGTTTCAAATGCGACCGGCGCCTGGGATTTCCCCGGTACATAGGGGGCAATTTTCATAACGCCGGATTTGGGAACAGGGCAGTCGCTCATTAGTCAAAACATCTCAATAAATTACTTGGTTTCACAGGCGAACATACCCATCTCGAAACGGGAATGCAAAGTATGGTTTTTTCCAGGTAAAACTTCATAAAACTCCAATTTTCCGCCCCCTCAGGGAAGCTTAAAAGCTGTCTGGGGAACAAACTCAGGCACTCGAACAAATTTTTCAGCTCTTTTTCGTCGCGTAACAGCCGGGAAAAGCTTCTTGCGCGCACTCAGCACAATCACCCCGGATAAAGCGGGACCTAAAAGACGGCCAAACCGCTCAAAAAAATGTACCGATTTGAGAGAAATTGGTCGCTGGCTTGGGGGAAGATAGAGCGCATCATGACATTGTTCGGCTTCAAAAGAGTGATCGCTCAAAAGGCGCTCCAGCTGCCCCCTGGTGAACGGGTTGCCAAATCCAAATGGCGTATTGTCCCGCGTCGACCAAATCCCGCGCCGTCGTGGCACAACAATAATCACCTGGGCATTGGGCGCACAAATTCGCCAGAGTTCGCGCATTAGCTCTTCACTATCCGCCGCGTGCTCCAGCGCATGCACACAAATCACCAGATCAATTGAAGCATCCGTCAGAGGCATTTCAAGCGGATCGCAAAGGGTGGTTACAGAAGGCCCCTCCCTTGGCCATGACGAAGCCCCCTGTCGCGCCGGCATAAATGCCAAAACCCGTTCCGCAGGTTTTAAGGCAAATCTCAAATAGGGCGTGGCAAAACCAAGGCCCAGCACTCGGCGCCCTTTTACATCCCCTGCAAACCCCACAATTTTTTCGCGCACCAGCCCCCGCGCCAGATGCCCCAGCGGCGACTTATAAAACGCCAGCATTTGAGTAATATCAGGGGTCATTCATCCTCAACTGTTATAAAATTCAAGGCCAAACAAGCGCCTTGACTTGCCACGCCGACAAAGGTCCATTGGAACAAACTAAGCATCAGAATAACAAAGGCAACAATTATGACAGTTTCCATCGAACTGTTTCCATTTCTTGACGATAACTATTGCGTACTTGTTCATGACAACGCAACCGGCGCCACCGCCAGCATTGATGCCATTGACCCCACTCCCATAATTGAAATGCTGGCCAGGAGAAAATGGAGCCTGACCGACATTTTTGTTACCCACCATCATTGGGACCACACCGATGGCATTATACCCTTAAAGAACAAGTTTGACATTCGCATAACCGGCCCCGCCGCCGAGGCCAATAATATTGATGGTTTGGACAGACTGGTAAAAGGGGGGGGACAGGTAATGCTCGGCAAAACCACATTTGAGGTCATCTCAACCCCCGGCCATACTCTTGGTCATATTGCCTATTTTGACCGTAAAAACAAAAATCTGTTTAGCGGAGATGCTCTATTTTCCCTGGGATGCGGAAGGATGTTTGAAGGTACCCCCGCGCCCATGTGGGCAGGTTTGAAATCTTTGCGTCAACTCCCAAACGAAACAAGTGTTTATTGCGGACATGAATACAGCGCCGCCAACGCCGCCTTCGCCCTGTCCGTTGACCCCAAAAACCCCCACCTTCAAAAACGCAACTCCCAAATCAGGCAATTACAAAAATCCGGCCAACCAACGGTGCCCTTTAATCTGGGAGAGGACAAACAAAGCAATCCTTTTTTGCGCGCAGACAGTTCTGAGCTCGCTAAAAATCTAAAAGTAAGCCCCAACGACCCCACCAGGGTATTTGCAGCCCTGCGCCAGGCCAAAGATCACTTCTAGCTCACTCCCACCGTTAACGATATTCGCCAAAAACAACCTCCCGCA
>JAJRRJ010000103.1 GCA_024279575.1 Alphaproteobacteria bacterium
ATAAAGTTGTGGCACCACTCGCCAGATGTTGAGAAAACTCTAGTGAAAACTGTTTCATTCCAACACCTCAATTACAGGGATATTGGGCGCTATCGCCGCATCAAATCCGGCCATTTCAATTTCAAGATTGTCGGTATCAAAGCGCACCGGAATGTCAAAATCGTACCCGGCTGTAATTGCCTGCAAGGACCCCGGGGCTGTAGCGAGCGAGACTATTCCGTTGAGTGCATCCAGCGTAAATTCAGGTTCCAGCAGCTCCACACCATTCACAGCAACGCGCATGCTGGCCGCAACGGGTTTTGTCACCTTCCGGTCATAGGGATCAAAGCTGCCCCCATAGCGTTTGATCAGTTGGAACTGGGTTTTTATGCCATCGCCCACCCCAATTGACTGATCAAACGGGCTCACCGTATTTCCATCATCAGCGGAGCTGTTATCCAATCCATCTCGCCACAAAAAAGAATGAAACCGACCACGCCGTTCTTCAAAAAAGTCTAAAACCAACTGCATATCAGCGAGGGATTTCACGCCGTATCCGGCGTTAAACCTTCGCCGGGAATCTGCCCAGCGGGAGTTTCGTTCCTCTGCCCCGGAAACCAATGTAACTATATCGGTTAGCCTTTGGGGTCCGCCGCGTGATCCCAAGGCGATATCCAACGGAAATCTTATGTTATGAAACGCCATTTTATTCTCCTAACTTGCCCTTGCGCCCCGTTGTACCGCACGCAAAAGAAGGGCAGATATTTCAGCTTCAGCCCCAACAAAACTGCGGGCATCCTGGGCTGAAACGTTAAAATTTATTATTGTGGATCCACTGGAGGGGCTGGCCACACCGAGCCGGCCATCGCTCCCTCGCGCAAGCGGCAATATGGCTTCAGCTCCCGCCTCCCCTGCAAGACCAATTTTACCCGACCCCAGTGAGAAATATCCCGGGGACGAAATTACCCCGCCTTTAGCGAACGGTATGACATTTTGCAGGGTCGGATTGGTGGCGCTAAATACACCGTCCACAAGGCCGGACACCATATTTCCAAGGGGTTTCAAGGCTGCCTTCAACGCAATATCAGCAAAGGAACGCGCGATGTCCTTCAATAGGTTTTGAAGCGATTTTCCTTCAAGAGCCGCCGAACGGAAAGCCCCGGTCAACGTACGCGCCACACCTTTTGCCAGGTCATCAATGCGCTCCAACTCCAGTGAAACATCGGTTAATTCATCAATGCCACGTTCTCCAAAAATAGAATCATCTCCGCTCATTTTTCATTCTCCTCATCTGGAAATCTGGCCATAAGGCCTGTTAATTCATGGCGGACAATAGGTGCCTTTGACTGGCTATTTTGTACAATCGCATCATAAGCTGCGCTAAGCTCACGCGGCGTCATGGTCCAAAAATCACCGGGTGCCAGCCCCAGAGTGCCAAGCCCGAATTTCATGACATTGTCCCAAGGGAAAGGCTTCATTCGGACAGTTCCCCAAATGTTGCCTGAAGCAGGTTTGAAGCTATTTCAGCTGCCCCTTTCAGACCATTCTCAATGGGCATACGCGCCAGCTCTTCATCTGAAATCTGATTGCCGCCACCGCGCACCCCGGCACCAAGAATAGCCACCAAATGCCTGGCTGAAACGCGGCCCTTCGCAAATTTTTCACCCAAGCCCATCAGATCATCTGCCTGCAATCGGGTTTCAAGCTCGGCAAGAGCACCCAGGGTCAAGCATAAAACCAGTTTTTTTCCGCCGATGATGGCATCTATTTCGCCGCGATGTTTATTGGCCATTCTAAAGCGCTACAAATGTAATTTGGCCAGCACTTTCCAGTGCCAGTTCAAAGGTGACCTCGCCCGCATGATCAGCGCCAAACTCCAGCGCAACTATTTGAAACGGCCCCTGAATAGTGCCAAAATCGGGCAAAATCAGTTGCCAGTTTCTAATTGTTCCATCGAAGAAGAAAGACCTTACCTGAGCATCAGAGGTTGCATCTTTGAATACGCCGGACCCTGAAACAGCGGCCCGCTTTATGCCTCCTCCAGTCAGTAATTCACGCCAGCGCCCTACAGATTGAGAGTCCGTGACATCAACACTTGCCGCATTAAATGCCAGATTGCGTGTGCGTAGTCCTGCAACTGTTAAAAAGCTGCCGCTGCCTGTCTCGTCGAGCTTGAGCAACATGTCCCGACCTGATTGTGCACTCATTTAATTCTCCTGTTATTGGGGTCAAGCAGTTGGTTCGCTTAAAATTCTAAAATGAATTGTTGCGTATGCACGCCCGGTTTTTTTCTCAATAGCTGTGTCAGTGCGCAGGTGAGTAACCGTGGTTACCCTTAGATTGATCGTGTTTAGTGGTTCAATTTGTACCACCTGAATAACGCGTTCGGCCAAGGCCAGGGCCTTTGCTCGATTTGGCTCCGGCACCCAGATTGCAATTTGAATTCTATGATCATTCCCCGGGGAAATATCGCTATCTCGCGCGATAAGGTCGTGGCGGGAAAATACAAGAAACGGATCTGATCTGCCCTTTGGTGGCATATCAAAGATACCATCCGCGCCGATTGCGCTTGTCAGGGGCACATCAGCGTTCAACTGGCTGATAATGCTCGTTTGCAATTCTATAATTGGATGGCTCATGATTTTATCCCATCGGCTCAAGTTGTGAGCACTGGCAACTCAAATAGGCGCGCCGTCCGTTCAGGTCTGCGGCTGACAAAATTTCAAGCCTTTGCCCGCGATAAACCAGAGCATCCCCCGGCTCCAGATCAGTGCGAAACCTCAAGACGACAGAATGCGAAATCCGGCTGTTCCGCCCGTCCTGAGCAGAGGCCAACACTCCAGCCAACGAGCGCACTTTGGCCCATGCAAACCCAAGGGAAACAAAATTGTCATTTAACCCGCCAGTACCGTCAACAGTTTGAACGTTACTCAACAATTCAACCCGATCCCGCAGCGTGCCAAGGGCTGGTGTTTTGCGCTCATTCACAGATTGACACTCCGGTACTGGGCAACCAGCTGATCAAACCCGGGTGGAACAATTGCCCCGCTACCTGCGATGACCACCGCATCGCGATGTTCAAACCAGTAACCAACCAGGGAAAGCAACGCCTGACGCAAATCTGATGGCACGTCCGACCCCAGTGGGCCAAATCCGGCCACATAATCAACCTCAATGCCATTGTGCTCGCGTAATTCGGGCGCATCCGCAATTGCCCCCGGCACGAAGATACTCGCCGGAGTAGTGTTGGTTTGCGGTTGAAACTGGGCCAAAGAAATTGACGTGGGGGTGCCATCGGCTTCATAGGCTGTGATTGCAGAAATTGAAATAAGCGGTGAAACCGGTAGCGCAATTTTTCGATCAGGTGGCCAGGTATCATATAAAACCCGCCAACTTTGAGAAATCATCGCACGCCCTGTTATTCCCTCAACATGCAGGCGGGCCGCAGTGATTAATGTTGTAATGAAACTGTCCTCTGCGGTATCTTCAACCCGCAAAAAGACCTTGGTTTCCTCAAGCGTAACCGGCTCTGCCGCTGGTCCGGCAAGCAAATATGAAGTCATATTGTTCTCATTTTTGTTTGGAATTTGAATGCTCCCCGCCACTAAGGCGAGGAGCTGTCCCAGCTTAACTGACGCCGAATTTGAGCAGCTTGATTGCATCATAATTGTGCATGCCACCGCCAACGCGTTTGGTGGTATAGAACTGCACATAGGGCTTGTTGGAATATGGGTCGCGCAATACGTTCACCCCACGCCGATCAACAATCAGGTATCCCCGCGAAAAATCCCCGAACGCAATGGATGTACTGTCGGCTGTGATATCCGGCATGTCTTCGGCTTCTACCAGATCAAAACCCATCAATGTGGCACGCGCCCCTGCAACCGCTGCTGGCTGCCACATGTAATTACCATCTGCATCTTTGAGTTTGCGCACGCTTGCCTGCGTCTGGCGGTTCATTACCCAGGAGGCATTTTGCCGATAGCCGGACTTCAGCGCATAAACCAAATCAATCAGTGTATCGCTTTCATCAGAGGCTGCAAAATCTCCTGAAACCCCGGTTGCGATATAACCAACATTGCCCCAGGTCCAACTCCCCTGCGCCACTTGAGTGGCCTGCAAAAACCCGGTTGGTTTATTGATACCATCCCCGTTTACAAAGGCCGCTGTTTCCTGCTCTGCAAACGCCGTATTGATTTCATCGGCAATCCATTGGCCAACATCAACAACGGCATCATCCAGAAACGCGGAGGTTGCCGCTGGCATCGCATACAATTCCATCGTCTGATAGGTGACTTCAGCAAGGGTTTGCGAAGTCGTTTCAGGGCGTGCAGCAGTTTCGCCAACCCATCCGACTGCCGGGCCGGAAACAGACACGGGTTTCTTATAAACCGATGTAGAGATTTCACGGATGCCGGCAATCGAACGGATCGGGGAGACGGAGGTCAACAGGCGTGTGATTTCAGTGGCGGTTTCATCCGGCACCAGATAGCCACCATCAGGGTTTGAACCTATGGAGAGTGCTTTTTCTTCGCCTCGTTTTACATAGGCAGAAAATGCATCCTTATATTCATCCGAGTGAAACGCGGATAGGCCTGTTTCCAGAACCGGTCGCGCCTGCTCCAGAGAAAGACGATCCATTGCAGATTTATATCCATCCAGTGCCGCATCAATCCGACTGACCTTTTCAAGGGTCAAAGCGTCAGCACTTCCCCGGCGCTCAAGCTGGTTGAGGCGGCGATCATTTGCATCCTTAAAATCTTCAAATGTGTGCATAAACTGATCAAACATCGTCGTGATATCGGCGGAGTTTGCCCCTGCAACTGCCTTGATTTCAAGGTTTTGCGTCGGCAGGTCTAATTCTTCATATTGAGACATGAATTTCCTCTATTGGTTTGATAGTAGTGAGATAGCCGCCGCAATGCTTCTTTGGGGCGAACAGTGTTTTCGAACAGATATGTCCGATTGATTTGAGACCGGAAAAATCCGAGCTCTCTCCATCATCGGAAATGTGACAATGGAAATTTCCCAAAGATCGATTTGGTGCAGATGACGATGCCCCGATTGTCGATTATGCACTGCTTTGAGTGTACGAAAGCCGATCGAAAGCCCATTAATTGCGCCGCCTGAAACTAGCGCGATCAATGATTTTGCACGCTCAACTTCCGGAAAAAGCAACCCTTCCACCTTCAGGCCAATATCATCCTCAGCAACGCTAAGGATTTTTCCAATCGGTTCTTTTGGATCATGCTGAAACAACAACTGAACATTAGTTCGACCAGGCTTTTTCAATGAGCGTTTGAACGCGCCGGGCATAACAACATCGCCACTTTTATCCGCATGACCAAAAATCGATGCATAGCCACAAAAATACCCATGGTCGCGTGCTGTTTTTGTTGCCTTTATACTCATGAACCCACCGCTGCCGATGTTGAACGCACCCCCGGCGAACGTGATTTTGCAGAAGGAAGTTTGCTTCTTGTTTTTTTGGACCGAACATGGCTTGAAACCTGCATTGCATTTTTTAATGCGCCAGCCAGATGCCAGGTCAGTTCCTTAAAGACCTCTTCTGCCTCCGCCTGTTTATTTGATTGTTCTTGAAACAAAAATTTCATGGATTATTTCCTTCCCTGAAACAGCCGGTTAAGGCTTGCAATTTCATGTACAAAGGCATTGAAGCGTTGATTAGCAGTGACCAGTTCACGCAACGTCCACACAAGCAGGGCGCTGGCCCCTGTTGCCCACAAAAAAAGCGCCAAATGCGCCAGGTCACCGCGCTCAACCACGGTTTTGGTCAATTCATCCACACAACTACTCCCCTTTTTGCGATGTTCTTTTCAAACCCAAAAGCTCACGTTTTTCCTCGTCACTTAAGAAATCTGCACCCCCGACTCGCTGCCAAAGTCCATTTCGGTCCTCAGAAAGCGCTTCCACATCATTCAGGTCAGGCACTATTTCAAATAACTCGCCAAATGCAGGCTCCAGCCAGCGGCCCAGGGAATCAGCAACCCGTCGGACAAGCGGCACCACCCCCTGCCGCCAGAACACCCGGTTGGCTTCAGCATAATTGGCATACGTATTGTCCCCCGGTATCCCAAGCAGCATTGGGGGCACACCAAAGGCCAGAGCAATTTCTCTTGCAGCTAGGTTTTTTGCGTCGATAAAATCCATATCCCGGGGATTAAGAGCCATGGACTTCCAGTCCAGCCCTCCCTCAAGAACCATCGGTCGACCCGCATTCATTGCGCCCTGAAAACTGACTTCAAGCTCATCTTTAAGGCGATCAAACTGGTTTTTTGTCAGGTTGCCCGACCCGCCTGAATAAACCAGCGCCCCCGAAGGGCGCGCGCCATTATCAAGCAATGCCTTGTTCCATCTTGCCGCCGCATTATGGGTATCCAGCGAAAAACGGGCAGCCTGCAATGGTGCCAATCCATAATGATCGTCAAGCGGGTGGAACAGTTTCAAGTGAAGAACTTTGGGAACTGGCAACAGTTTTTGGGAAAGCCGAACGGTTTTTCCGCCAGCTTTATAGTCATATGCAACCGGCCATCCATCTTCACCTGAAACCACTGCCATACGATCAGGGCGCAAAGTATAAAGTCCTTTTACTTCACCTTCCACAACCACCGCCTCGAGATAGGCATTGCCCGCTGTATGCAGATTGGAAAATACAGTCTCAAACAAATCGACACCACTCTGCCGGGGATTTGGCCTTGCCAATAAATCAAGGACGGGATGTCGGGTAAGAATTTCGCCCTTTTCCTTCACCATCAGCGGCACCCGCATGGAGGCTTCCGCCAGCATACGCACACAGCGATAAACCACCGGATTGCGCGCATATCCCTGGTTTGTCAACGAGGCCGTGTTCTGGTCGCTCCAGCTCGCATCTACCCCGCTAATCATTGCAAATAAGGACTGCTGCGATATTGACTTTTGTTCATCTGGCAGCACGGCGCGCGTGCCCATTAAGCGGTTCCAGAAAGAAGCCATGTTTGTTCCTTGCTTTGTAGAGGTTGTTTCAGTTTTGGCCCGATGTCGGGTCGTTAAAGCGCGCGCACGCGCGGGCTATGTTCATTGAGCAACAATGTAGTTAGCGCCCAGACCAAAGCATCAACCCGGTCCGGGGAATGTCCGTCAGCCAATCCGTTGGGGCCAAATGCGCACATTTCGTCCTCCAATTCCGCCAGCCCTGGACGATGGTTTATCAACCCACGCTCATAAAGTGCGGCGACTGGTTCGGCCCGAACCCACTTTGATCTGGTTGCCCTAACA
>JAJRRJ010000104.1 GCA_024279575.1 Alphaproteobacteria bacterium
TAGCCAACAATTCAGGTGCCGGTGTGTCAAAACCATCTCCTCGCTCCAGTCATCCTCCTTCGCGTGGGGTGAGCGGTGTTGTACCTTCAAATCCACAAACCGCAAGCGCTGCCAAGGCATACCTTAGTGATGGCAATGCAGTTTTGCAGAGTGACTGGGACGAATTCTAAACAGACTTAAATTGAAAGCTTTGGCAAAAGGGGTCGCCTGTCGGGCGGCCTTTTTCTATTTCTCTGGAATTTTACCGCTTTGAATATCTGCAGGAATATGGCCAAACCAGTCTGTAAGTTGCAGATAAATGTCACGCTTAAACGGTACGATCAGGCCTGGCAGGTTTTCAAGGGACTCCCAGCGCCATTGGCAAAACTCGGCCCTGTGCGCCCCCCCGTCCGGCTCAAGGATATCTATTTCTCTTTCCGGACCAGTAAATAGCATGGCGTACCACATTTGCTTTTGTCCGCAATATTTTCCCTTCATAAGTTTGTTGGACAGTTCTGGAGGGAAGTCATATTGTAACCAGTCTTTGGCCGGTGCGATGAGTTGAACGGAAGTGACCGATGTTTCTTCACGCAGCTCACGCATTGCGGCACTAAGGGGGTCTTCGCCCTTATCAATTCCACCCTGTGGCATCTGCCATGGATGGGGCATTTGTACATCGGGTATATCGTTGCGCTGCCCGACAAAAACCTTGCCTTTTTTGTTGAACAGCATCACTCCTGCATTTGGGCGATATGACTTAGAACGGGGGGGCAAAGACATTGGTCAATTATCCATAAGTGCGCTGGCTGGTACCAGCAATATGCCTTTTTCCTCAAGCTGTGCGGCCCACGAAATCAGGCTGGAAATTGAGACGGGCAGAGCGGAAATGACGCCAATAGCACTGCCTTCCTGACGGGCTTTGTCCTCAAGTTCATTTAGCATGCCAAGGATGGCAGCACGTGAGGGGTTTGTATCAAGGGCGATATCCGCCCGGGCAAAGTGTACCTGGTTTGCACCCGCCAATTGTCGGCTAAGGGATCGGTTGGAACTGCCGTCATCAATGAACCCTATGCCACGGGCTCCCAATTCCTCCATAAACGGACTTAAGTCGGTCGCTGAAGAGGTGAATCTGGCGCCCATATTGTTAATCATGCCCGTATAACCACCCATTCTGGACATGAGCCAGAATAAGCGATCAAGATTTACCTTTGCCGGGTTCCCCGTCAATAAGGTATGGGGCCCGGGATCTGAATTTGGATAGTCAAATGGCTCCATAGGTACTTCCAGCAAGATTTCATGTCCCCCCGCCCGGGCGGCGGCGGCGGTGCGCTCAATAGTTCGCGCATAGGGCGCAAAGGCCAGAGTGAAATTATCAGGCAGATTGGCTATCGCATCCAAGGTAGCGCTTTGGTTTAAACCCATGCCGGTGATAATAACGGCAATCAGGGGTTGGCCTGCGGCTGCTTCAATACCAATTGAGGGGCGGGCATAGGCAACGAATGGGGATTGTCCATTGGGTCCGATACGTGGAATAGGACCGTTTTGCGTCTGTTCCATCAACTCAGGATAAACGCCAAAATCTGTACGCTCCCTTTGTGTGTTTTCCTCCTGGAATTGTTCTTGCTCCACAACAATCACTTTGGGGGCATTTTCATCGCCTGATATAATGGTGAGACCCTGTTCAGGGGATGTGCCAACCTGCTGGGCAACAGGGTTGGAATTTAGAGTTGAGGAAATAGGGACTTCAACGACAGGCTGGCCTCCTTCAGGGTCATCCACCAGTAGTATCTGCACTACAAATGCGGAAATTATCAATCCTGAAACGGCGAACAATATCCCGGTCAACGGCCATTCTCTGGCCCCAAGCTTGAGGGATAACCCTTTTATGCTGTGTTTCTTTTTGCCGAGGGGGGCGCTTAAATCGTCGGCCATGGGTTTTTCATTTCGGTGTTGAAAAAACGAATCAGACGTTCATGGGGATTTTTAGCACACTATCTTCCAAAATCAGCTATTGGGGTCAGGGGGATACATGGGGTGTGTTTCTTTGCCCAGAATGAGATCAATGGCGTAGTTTAGCTGGGTGTCCAAAGACCGGTCCGTTGGCACATAGGTTGAGGAACCCGAAGTTGCCTCATCTTGCGAACCACCACCAATTTGCCCATCAAGGGCTGCCTCTCCGACAATTTCGTCAGCCCCCTGAAACTCTTCGGGGACATCTTGTTCAATTTTGATGTCCGGCTGAATTCCCGATGCCTGAATGGAGCGGTTTGAGGGGGTGTAATAGCGTGACGTTGTCAGCTTCATCGCCCCGTCAATGCCAAGGGAAATGATAAGCTGTACGGAACCTTTGCCAAAAGAGCGTGTGCCGATGAGGGTTGCGCGTTTTTGATCCTGGAGGGCGCCGGCCAGAATTTCAGAGGCTGAAGCCGACCCGCCATTGATCAATACAACAAGTGGAACATCAGCAATCTGACGATCCAGATCATCCGCGCGCGCATCATAGCGGGCACTTTCAGCTTCGGTGCGGCCGCGGGTCAAAAGGATGGCGCCGCGCGCTAAAAAGGCGTCTGCAATGAATACGGCCTGATCAACCAGCCCGCCGCCATTGTTGCGCAGGTCCAAAATAAAGCCCTTTGGAAGCTCCCCGTTTCCTTCTTCAATGATATCGGCTATGGCGTCCTTGATGCCGGGGAATGCCTGTTCTGAGAATGTGTCCAGACGCATAATTCCAACGCCATCTTCCAAAACCCAGCGTACCGCTCGCAAGGGAATACGATCCCTTTCAAGCACAACATCAAACGGGTCTGCGACGCCCTGGCGCACAACTGTCACTGTAATAGGATCGCCCACATTGCCGCGCATCTGGTTGATTGTTGCATCCATGCCCTGACCAAGAACAGCCTTGCCGTCAAGTTTGATGATAAAATCATCGGCCATCAGCCCGGCACGTTCTGCTGGGGTGTCAGGAATGGGGGCAATAATCTTTACCACGCCCTCTTGCATGGTAAGCTCGATGCCAAGGCCACCAAACTCACCCGATGTTTGTTGCATGACCACATCGCGGGTCCGGGGCGTAAGATATTCTGAATGGGGATCAAGGGAAGTCAGCATACCCTCTATTGCCGCCTGAATAAGTGCCTTTTCATCCGGCGCATCAACATATTCTTCCCGAATTCGATCAAAAACCTCACCGAACAGTCTCAGGGAGGAATACACTTCCTCCGGGGAACGGGTAACGATTTCATGTTCCTCGGCTCCCTCAACCTGCGCCAAAACGGGCTGGAAAGAGCTGATGCTCACAAGTGCGGCGATGCCAGCCAGTCGGGCTGATTTTTGGAATATGTTCAGGGCTGTGTTCAAAAAGTTCATAAAAGTCTATCCACTTTGATTTTGTATCTGACTGTCGGGCTGTGGTTGAGATTGGGCGGTGGTTGGTGTTGCGGATTTGGCCCACCAAAGGGAAGGGTCAAGGGGAGTTTCAAGGTTTCTGATTTCAATATAGAGGGTTGGCCGGGAGACGCCAGCACTTGTTGATGCCGTTTGACCAACAATTCGTGAGCCCATTGTGCCCACTGGCTCACCCATCATAACAAACTGACCCAGCTCCACATCAACACTTTGCATGCCGGCAAGCAAAATTGTGTGATCATTGCCCGGATTGAGGATAATGATCTGGCCGTAATGCAGATATGGGCCTTTGTACATGACCCAGCCATCGGCGGGGGAAATAACCTGTGCGTCAGCCCGGGTGACAATGGAGACACCTTTGGATATTCCGCCAAACCCGTCATCAGTGCCAAATTCTTTTACGGCGACCCCGGCGGCGGGGGTGCTTAAATATCCTTTGGCCAAGGCAATAGGAATGGCGGGTTTGGTGCGTTTTGTGTCTGAAAATGCAAGGGAAATTGCCTGATCCGAAAGGGCAGTGATTGCACCAGTGTCAGTGGGAGCAGTTTCTGCCTGTTCCTGAGCGTTTGCGGCGTTCGCGACGGCGGCAATTCTGAGCTTAAGGGAGTCTACCAGTTCTGTGAGGGAGGTTGCTTCGCGGGCTAATTGTTCGGCCCGTGCCTCTTCCAGAGCCAGATTTTCACCGAAACGCACTACACCCCGCTTTCGCGCTTCAATCAGAGTTGCGATGCGCAATTGTTCTTCAAACAGGTTGGAATAGCGGGCGGACAATTGTTGTTTTTCACTCAGGGCGGAGGCTTTAATTGCCTGTAACTGCTCCAGATCGGCAATGATAAGGTCCGCTTTGCTGCGTAATTGGGGGAGGATAGCTGACAACAATATGGCGGAACGAGCAGAATTTAGTGCATCCGTGGGGTCAATGATAAGCGCTGGGGGGGGGTGTTTGCCAATGCGTTGTAATGCAGAGAGCAGATTGGAAATATTTATGTCCGCCCCCTCAAGACGGGCTGAAATCTGGTTTTCTTCGGTAATAAGTGCGCTTAAGCGCTGTTCAATGTCGCTTACTTCAATCTCGGTGAGTTTTACTCTTTGGGCCGCAGCAATCAGGGCGGCGTTTTGTCGGGTTCTGTCCCCGCTCATTTCTTCAATTTCCCGGCGCAGGCTTTCGCGACGCTCCCGGGATAATGTGATGGCGGCCTGAATGGCAATTAACTGCTGCGTGGCGGTCGCGGAATCTTGTTCAGGGGTTGTGGAAGTTGGAACATCTGGCGTTGCTGAAACCTGTTCTGTTACGTTTTGCTCCCCCGCCTGGTGTTGTTGTGAAGCGGGGGTTTGAAGTGTGGGTTCGCCAAAGGCAGGCATAAGCAAAAAGGCGGCAAAAATCAGTGTGGACAAGGCCAATGTGGACAAGGTCAGGTAAATGCCGGATTTGTTGGGGGCAAAATCTATGATTTTAGTTCCATGCTGTTGGACAAAACGAATCAAACAATGATGTTAGTTGGATTTGTGGCATAGGTCTCATTTGTTGGCCAAGAGTTTTTGGATCAAGAGTTTTTGGATCAGGAGTTTTATGGACGATGATAGGGATGAGCGCTCATAATTGTTGTGGCGCGGTAGAGTTGTTCGCAAAGCATAAGGCGAACAATCTGGTGGGGCCATGTCAGGGGTGAAAAGGAAAGCACAAGATGGGCCTGTTCGCGTACGCTAGTGTCTAATCCATCTGCACCACCAATAACAAAACTGATGTTTTGTTTGGCAGTATCGTTTTGGGTTGAGATTGTGTTGGCAAAATTTTTACTGGTCAGGGAGCGCCCGTTTTCATCCAGAACAACAAGATATGCATCTTTTGGAACAGCTTTCAGAATTGCCCTGGCTTCTTCAACTTTGCGGGCTGCGGCGGAACTGGCGCGAGATTCGCCAAATTCAATGACATTAAACTCCTGCAGACCCAGATTTTTGCCGTTGGCTTTGCTGCGGGACAAATAGCGTTCCACAAGTTCGCGCTCTGGTCCCGATTTCATTTTTCCA
>JAJRRJ010000105.1 GCA_024279575.1 Alphaproteobacteria bacterium
ACCACTCCGGCACCTCTCCACTTGGCCAATCCTGCGCAAAAAGGCAAAAAACCCCGACACACAATGCGTGGGGCTTATGGCACAGGCAAATCTCGCGGGCAACTACATGGCTTCAAGATTTGTCACACCCGTTCACAAAACAGCGTTTTTGTACTGAATTGGGTCCACAATAAATATACAGTGAATATCAGGGGATAAAACCAAAAATCAAAAGCCTTGTTGATGCCCAAAACAACCCGATCCATGTCCGGCTGGCAAAATGGTATTAACAGGCGGATAAACCAGTTACCCAAACCAGCGTCAAAACGCTTGACTCTTGGCCCGTTTATCAACATAACCCGCCTGAGAATTTGCGCGCTGGCTTGCCCTGCGTGTGTCTTTGATATGACAAAACCGCAGTTCGAGGCCAAAGGAAGCCTGTTGCTTCCATTAAAAGTCCGTTGATTTGCCCATTCGGCAACACAAAATGGCGCCACAGAACGCGACAAAACAAGGAACCGGTTCAACCGGATAAAACAAAATTATGTTCGCAATTATTAAAACCGGCGGCAAACAATATAAAGTTGCCACCGATGATATGCTCCAGATTGAAAAGCTTGATGCACAAGCCGGAGATGCCATTACATTCGACAATGTGTTGATGATGGGCGAAGGCTCTGAGGTGACCATTGGCGCACCCCTGATTGAGGGCGCAACAGTGATTGGCGAACTGGTGGAACAGTTCCGCGCCAAAAAAATCATTGTCTTCAAAAAGAAGCGTCGTAAGAAATATCGTCGCACCAACGGACACCGTCAGCATCACTCCATGGTGCGCATCACTGACATTTTGGCAGCAGGCCAGAAGCCGGCTAAAAAGGCTCCAGCTAAAAAAGCCGCGCCTAAAAAAGAAACCGCATCAAAAGCCGCGCCAAAAAAAGCCGCACCAGCCAAAGCAGTTGCTGCTGAATTTGTTGATGATCTTAAACTGATCTCGGGTGTCGGCCCCGTTCTTGAAAAGAAATTGCACGCCCTTGGCGTAAAATCACTTAAAGACGTTGCCGCCTTCACCAAAGAAGACGTGGCGCGCGTTGACGACGCTCTTTCATTCAAGGGCCGGATTGATCGCGAAGACTGGATTAAGCAGGCCGCCGATATGGTAGCTGGCAAAGCAAAAAGCTAACCAAAGGGAACGTTTGAAAAATGGCACATAAAAAAGCAGGCGGTTCATCCCGCAACGGACGTGATACCGCAGGGCGGCGTCTTGGCGTTAAAAAATTCGGCGGCGAAATCGTCGTTCCGGGCAACATCATCATTCGTCAACGGGGCACAAAGTGGCATCCGGGCGAAAATGTTGGCATAGGCCGGGATCATACAATCTTCGCCCTCATTGATGGCAACGTGACATTCTCCACTCGTCGCGGTGGCCGAACCTATGTCTCCGTCAATCCAAACGAGGCCTCCCCAAAGGTGGCCGCAGAATAACGGTTAGGAACTAAAAACTCTTGGCCGGCAGCAAAAAGCTCCCCGGCAAGGTTTTTAACAACCAAAATCAAATGCCAGAATATTTTCAGGGGAGTCCGCAACAGCCGGCTCCCCTTTTATTTTGGATTTTATTATGAGCAAAACATCTGTATCAAAACTGCCTGATACCATTAAAGCGGATCGCCTTTTTTTACGCGCACCAAACATGTCCGATGCAGCGACCCTGCAACAGCTGGCCAACAATAAATCAATCCATGCCGTTTTGGCCCGCCTGCCGTTCCCCTATACAGAAAAGCATGCGATGGATTTCATCACTAATCTTGCCCGCACCAAAGATGAACACGCCTACACCATCACCACTAAAAACAGCCACTTTATCGGCGTTGCTGGTTGGCATCTGGATCGTGAACTGGGGCTGGAACTGGGCTACTGGCTGGGCGAACCCTATTGGGGCAAAGGATATGCGACAGAGGTCGCCCGGGTGATGGTCAAATCCGCCCTGGGCGCAGGATACAAAAAACTGTTTGCCCGCTCCATTACCGCCAATACCGGATCCATCTGTGTTTTGAAAAAAGCAGGATTCAAAGTGATCCGTGCAGGCATTGATGATTGCGGAGTGCATAAGGATATCCATGTCACACTATTTGAATGGGAAAGAGAAAATGGATAGAACAATCCACACTGAACGCCTGCTGTTGCGTGCACCAAAACTCTCCGATGCCAACTGGATCACAAAAGGTCTGAGCAATTTCACCGTCGCCGGAAATATGCTGGTGCCCCACCCCTTTGAAATTGACCATGCGCTGGAATGGTTACTACAGGAAAAAAATTCAAACGTTCCGGCAGAAGCACAATTTTGCATTGACCACCAAAAAGATGGTGGTGTGGGTTCTGTGAGTTTCCGAAGAAAAAGCGGCAACGCACAACTGGGCTATTGGCTTGATGAACACTATTGGGGCCGGGGTATAATGTCCGAAGCGGTTAAAGCTGCGGTACAATGGTATTACGCCAGCACCCGCGCCGACATAATCACTTCAGGCGTCTTTCACTTTAACATGGCTTCTCTGGCCGTTCAGCATAAACTGGGATTTGTGGAAACCGGACGCTCTGAAGTCTATTGTCCGGCCCGAGCAGCCGATATAGAACATATCGACACCGAACTTACCCGCGAAGCATTTGAAGCAGCAATAATATGAAATTTCTCGATCAGGCCAAAGTCTTTATCAAATCCGGCAATGGCGGTAATGGCGCCGTTGCCTTTCGCCGTGAAAAATACGTGGAGTTCGGCGGCCCTGCCGGGGGCAACGGTGGCCGGGGGGGCGATATATGGATTGAATGCGTTGACGGCCTCAACACCCTGATCGATTACCGCTTCATACAACATTATAAGGCGGGCGTCGGAGTCGGGGGCATGGGCAAGGATCGCACGGGACCCAATGGTGATGATGTTATCCTGCGCGCACCCGTGGGCACGCAGGTTTTTGAAGAGGACAATGAAACCCTGATTGCCGACCTCACTAAAGTGGGTCAGAAAATCCAGCTCCTCACCGGGGGCAATGGCGGATTTGGCAATGCCCATTTCAAATCCCCCTCCAATCAGGCCCCCCGCCACGCCAACCCCGGCCAGCCCGGCGTTGAAAAATGGATATGGCTACGCCTCAAACTCATTGCCGACGCCGGTCTTGTTGGCCTGCCCAATGCAGGGAAATCCACCTTTTTGTCCGCCGTATCAGCCGCCAATCCAAAAATTGCCGACTATCCCTTCACCACCTTGCACCCCAATCTGGGT
>JAJRRJ010000106.1 GCA_024279575.1 Alphaproteobacteria bacterium
GTTCTATAACGCGAACACTGACGTTCCTCTCGCCCTGTTCGAGCTTGGTGGCAACGTAGCGCCCGACATTGCCCCCCCCTGCAATCACAATGCGGCTTGGCGCTGGTTCTTCGCGACCAAACAGGGACAGCACACGATGAACCTGCTCACGGGCCACTGCCACAACGGCCAAATCTCCCACATGAAGCGAATCGCTTGAAGCAACGGCCATAACTTTGCCTTGCCGGCGCGTGCCCAGAACTGTTGCCTGCAAATTTGGAAAGAGATCGGTCAGGTGCCTGAGTGGTGTATCAACTACCGCACAGTCCTCTGAAATCTCAATGACCATTACCACTACTTCATCATCGTCAAAGCTGACAATTTCGTCGGCACCAGGATATGTCAGCCTCTGCAGGATAAGTTCGCCGACCTCAACCTCAGGTGATATAATAACATCTATCGGTAAGTGATTGCGAGCAAAGAGATTTTGCCACTCTGGGGACAGATAAGTCTGGGCACGTATTCGTGCTATGCGGGTGGGTATTTCAAAAATAGAATGGGCAACCTGGCAGGCGGTCATATTGACCTCATCGACCTGCGTAACTGCAATCAGCATATCGGCATCACGGGCACCGGCCAGCGCAAGCACATCGGGGTGCGAGCCATGTCCATGCACCCCTCGCGCATCAAGGGTATCGCGCACCCGTTGCACTAAATCGGCATTGCTGTCGATAACAGTGACTTCATTGCCCTCGGAGGCCAGTTTTTCAGCAATGCCATATCCAACCTGACCGGCACCGGAAATAATTACCCGCATGGAGTTCCTACTTTTCTATTCGATGGTGAAAAACAACTAGCATTTCATTACAGCCCGAGCGACTTGATTTTTCTATGTAGTGCGCTGCGCTCCATCCCCACAAATTGTGCTGTTTTTGAAATATTTCCCCCAAAACGCTCGATTTGAGCAATCAAGTATTGGCGTTCAAAGACCTCGCGTGCTTCACGAAGCGGCAGACTCATCAACAATGTCTGTTCGTCCCCCTCACCCATAGTGGGCAAAACCTCTCCAATATCTGCAGGAAGCATAGAAGCATTAATCGTGCCGTCTGCGGGTGGAGTGTCCTTGATAAGAATCAAAATGCGTTCAATCGCATTGCGAAGCTGGCGGGCGTTTCCAGGCCATTCCTGCGCTTGAAGGACGGCCATTGCATCTTCGCCAATGCTTAACATAGGCAGTGAATGCATACGACAAACCTGCTCGACAAACAGGTTAATAATATCAGGCAGGTCTTCGCGCCGCTCCATAAGGGGGAGCAGTTTTAGCGGTACCACCGCCAAACGATGGTACAAATCAGAGCGAAAGGCCCCCTCCTCGATCAGCTTGGGAATATTTCTGGAGGTGGAAGAAATAATGCGTACATCAACCGGAACGGCGCTTTCCCCTCCAACGCGCTTAAACTTGTTTTCAACCAAAGCTCGCAGGAATGTCGTTTGTATATTTTGAGGCAATGAAGATATTTCAGCAAGATAAAGCGTACCACCGTGTGCACTTTCAAGAGCCCCAACGCGGGTACGTCTGATAGCGTCTCCTTCATCAAATTCTTTACCAAAAAGCTCTGCGTGAATTTCATCTTCAGGGTAAAGTGAGATGTTAAACTCAACAAATGGCATTTGTGCACGCAGGGACTTGTTGTGAACAAGTCGCGCGCAAAGGGCCTTTCCGGTTCCTGATGCACCTGAAATGAGGATGCGTGAATTGGTGGGACCAGACTTTTCGATAACCGTGCGGGCATCCTGAATGTTTAAGGAAAGGCCGGCTAAATTGGATTCATTAACTGCTGATTTCACCTCAAGGTCAGCGACCTGACTTTTGAGCTGCGTTCTTTCCATGGCCCGCTCAGTAACCAGGAGCAAGCGATCCATCTTAAAAGGCTTTTCAATGTAATCGAACGCTCCACGTCTGATTGCCGAGACAGCGGTTTCAACATTACCATGGCCTGATATCATAACTACCGGTAAATCCGGGTGTTGCGATTGAACCTCATCAAGAAGCTGTAATCCATCCAGGCGCGACCCTTGCATCCAGATATCAAGAAAAATCAGAGATGGCCGACGCAGGGCAATTTCGGCCAGCGCTGAATCGGCGTCAAAAGCAATTCTGGCTTCATACCCCTCATCTTCTAAAATCCCTGCAATCAGTTCGCGAATATCTTCTTCATCGTCGATAATCAGAATGTCTCTTGCCATTATTTACTCACCATTCTTTTTGACATGGAGTTGCTTTTTGAGGGTTCTGCCAGTTCTGGCGAGGCAGTGGTATCTCGTTCTGCACCTTTGTTTGTATGCTCTTTCAGGGGAGCCTTTTGGGGAAGGGTAAAGCTAAAACACGCCCCCACCTGCCCGTGTTGATCTTTTGGGGCATCAAGCAGCTCGACGGTTCCGCCGTGTTGCTCTATAATTTTTGCTACAATTGCCAGTCCCAACCCCGTACCTTTTTCCCGCGTTGTCATATAGGGCTCCAGTAACCGCGAGCGGTTTTCCTCAGGCCATCCCGCACCGTTATCATTTACTTTTACCTTGACCAAATTATCCTCAAAAGCAGCAGTGATCCAGATTCGTGGATTTTTGATGTTCTGCAACCCCTGATTTTCCAAAGCTTCCACAGCATTTTTGATCAGATTTGTCAGTGCCTGGGAAACAAGGCGACCATCAAAGTGCGCCATGATCGGTTCAACAGGAATGTCGGCTTCAATTTCAATCTGAGGCAGGCGCACACTTTCCAAGAACACTACCTGGCGAATTGTATCTGAGAGGTCATCCAGCTCCGGCACTGCCTTGGGCATACGGGCAAATGATGAAAACTCATCAACCATGCGTCCAATATCCCCAACCTGGCGAATGATTGTCGATGTGCATTTGTCAAATACCTCGAAGTCGTCTTCAAGCTTTTTGCCGTAGCGTTTGCGCAGCCGTTCGGCTGAAAGCTGAATCGGGGTAAGGGGATTTTTTATTTCATGGGCGATACGACGGGCCACATCGGCCCAGGCACTTGTTCTCTGGGCGCTTACAAGGTCTGTGATGTCGTCCAGCGTGACAACAAACCCCTTTGATTCAACCATCGTCCCCTCACGGGTTAATTGTACCTGATAGGTGCGTTGCTCGGATTCAGGTCCAAGGTTAATCTGATCACGGATCTGCCCGGTTCTTGAGGCACGCGCCCGCTCAATTACCGGGGTTAACTGGGGAACTACAGAAACAATTTCTTTGCCCACCAGGTCAA
>JAJRRJ010000107.1 GCA_024279575.1 Alphaproteobacteria bacterium
AGAGCCAGAGCCAGAGCCAGAGCCAGAGCCAGAGCCAGAGCCAGAGCCAGAGCCAGAGCCAGAGCCAGAGCCAGAGCCAGAGCCAGAGCCAGAGCCAGAGCCAGAGCCAGAGCCAGAGCCAGAGCCAGAGCCAGAGCCAAAAAAAGATAGCTGGTTTGGTCGTCTGACCACGGGGCTAAAACGTACCTCGGATCAGCTTAGTGATAATATCGGCGCAGTATTTACCAAGGCAAAACTTGACAATGCCACGTTGGAAGAACTTGAGGATGTGCTTATTCAGGCTGACCTTGGGGTGGATATGGCAGTTAGCATTACCGAGGCTCTGGCGAGGGACAAGTTTGACAAGGAAATATCGGTGGAGGATGTGCGGGCGGTTTTGGCCGAGGAAGTTGAAAAAGTGCTTGAACCGGTGGCGCTGGAATTTGAAATTGATCACACTCAAAAACCATTTGTTATTTTGATGGTTGGAGTAAATGGTTCGGGCAAGACCACAACCATTGGAAAGCTGGCGGATAAGTTTTCTCATACAGGGCAGAAGGTTTTATTGGCGGCCGGGGATACATTTAGGGCGGCGGCCATTGAACAGTTGCAGATTTGGGGCGAGCGTACCAACACGCCGGTGATTTCACGAAAAGCGGGTTCTGATGCGTCAGGTTTGGCGTTTGATGCGATGAAACAGGCCCAGGATACCGGGTACGATGTGTTGCTTATTGATACCGCGGGCCGTTTGCAAAACCGCGATGAATTGATGGCAGAACTGGAAAAAGTAATTCGTGTAATTAAAAAGGTTGATGATAGCGCCCCTCACGCAGTATTGCTGACCCTTGATGCAACCACGGGACAAAATGCACTGCAACAGGTGGAAATATTTGGTAAGAGGGCTGGTGTAACCGGTCTGGTGATGACAAAGCTGGATGGTACGGCGCGTGGTGGAATTTTGGTTGCAATTGCAAAAAAATATGCACTCCCTGTGCATTATATTGGTGTTGGTGAGGGGGTTGAGGATCTGGAATCCTTTGTTCCTGGAGAGTTTGCCGCCGCTATCGCGGGCAATACCGATGAAGAATTTGCTGAGTAGATTTATATAGCTGGAAAGACAAGTTATGAGCGACAATCAACACCCTGAAAATCAGGCAACAGAACCCAGTTGGGAAGAAACCAAACCCCAACTTATCAAGCTGGGGCTGGAACTTGGTCCGCTCATACTGTTTTTTTTCGTCAATGCACGGGGCAAATCCATACTTGAGGGAAACCCCTGGCTGAATGATATTTTTCCAGGTCCGATATTTCTGGCAACCGGGGTATTTATGATTGCCATGATTATCTCATTGGTGGCCTCTTGGGTTATTTTGAAACGTATTGCCGTTATGCCCATTGTTACCGGTGTCGTGGTGCTGGTTTTTGGTGGTCTGACGCTTTATTTGCAGGATGATACGTTTATTAAAATGAAGCCCACCATTGTAAATGTGATGTTTGGCGGGGTGTTGCTTGGCGGTTTGATATTTGGTCAGTCGCTGCTCAAGTATGTTTTTGGTGATGTTTATAAGCTGCACCCCAAGGGATGGAGCATTTTGACCATGCGGTGGGGCTTGTTCTTTTTTGTATTGGCTTTGCTTAATGAAGTTGTGTGGCGCAATTTTACGACCGATCAGTGGGTGGCCTTCAAAGTATGGGGTATTATGCCGATTACGGTTGTGTTTTCGCTGATGCAGATGAAAATTTTAAGCGCTTACGGTGCGGACAAGCAGCAAAACAGTTAGCCGGGGTCCCTGGCCGCTTCGATTGCGGGCAAAAGGCCATTGCGATAGCTGTCTTCGTTTAATGGTCCGATTTGCTTATAGGTAATGATGCCTTGCGGGTTAACCACAAATGTTTCAGGCACCCCATATACCCCCCAGTCAATGGAAACACGACCACGCGAATCAGCGCCGACCGCATCATATGGATTGCCAAGCTCGACCAGAAATGCCCGGGCGTTTTCTGCGGCGTCTTTTTGATTGAGGCCGTAGATTTTAACATCTGAATTGGCCGCAAGATCCAATAAATAGGGGTGTTCCTGCCGGCATGGAATGCACCAGGAGGCAAATACGTTGACAACGCTCACCCCCCCCACAAGATCGGCGGAACTGAAGCCGGGGGAATTGTCTTCTATGCCCTCAATAGCGGGCAGCTCAAATTCAGGAACGGGTTTGTTAATCAGCACCGAGGGCAACAGCGTGGCGTCGCGGCTGATGGTGGTGGCGAATAAAAAAACTATCGCTGCGACAACAATCAGAGGGGTTAACAGTACTAGAGCGCGTTTAAGCCGTGGGGACATGGGGTTAGCTTTCCGTACTTTGGGAACGTCTTACAATGCCTTGCGCTTCTAAATCCGCAAGACGTTTCTTTTGTTTGTTTGACCCTGCCCAGACCCCAAAAATCAGGAGCATTACCACAAGGGCTGCACCAATATAGGAGCCCAGGATAAATAATATATGGGGACCCAGATCAATCATGATGTTACATCCATTTTCTGTGCGATGTGGCGACGCTCAAGATTATTGGCGCGGCGGCGTAATATTTCGGAGCGCATGGCAACCATATGCAGGGTGAAAAAAAGCAGGGTGAATGCCAGCATCATTATCAGCAGGGGGGTGGCAATTGATGCGGGCATGGACAGGCCTTCGGTACTGATAATGGAGGGTTGATGAAGGGTGTTCCACCAATCCACTGAAAATTTAATAATGGGAATGTTGATGGCACCAACAAGGGTGAATACGGCAATGGTGCGTGCGCCCTTTGACTGGTCGTTAAATGTGCTCCACAGGGCAACAAGTCCAACATACATCAGAAACAAAATCAGGGTTGAGGTCATGCGTCCGTCCCATTCCCAAAACGTGCCCCAGGTGGGGCGGCCCCACAGGGCGCCGGTGAACAGGGCGATGGCGGTGAAAGCTGCGCCCAACGGTGCGGCGGCTTTCATGGAAACGTCCGCCAGCGGGTGTCGCCAGACAAGGGAGCCAATAGCTGATACGGCCATGACAGCATAGACCATTTGGGACAGCCATGCATTGGGGACGTGGATATACATAATGCGTACGGTTTCGCCCATTTGATAATCGGCGGGTGAATTAAAGAAAGCAAACCAAAGCCCGATGCCAAAAGTAATTATGGTCGCGATGATCAGCGGAACGACCAGATAGGCACTCCAGTTCAGGTAAACTCCGGGGTGGGCGAGGCGCGAAAACCAGTTTGGCTGCTTTGTGGGTGCTGTCTGGGTCATTTTAATCCGGGCTATGTTGGTCTTTGTAAAAAAGTGTATTTTGAATGATGTGGGTTTTCTATTCCGCTGCGGTGCGCAAGGCAAGGGCAATAGCAAAGGGAGCAAAGGCCACGCTAAGCAAAGAAAAGGCACTCAGGAACAGCAGGGCCGCATTTGAGGCGCCCGGCCCGGCGAGTGAACTGGTGGCTGAAATGCCAAAAATTAAAATAGGCACTGCAAGGGGCATAATTAAAATGGGAGCAATTACACCGCCGCGCTTCAGGGTCACTGCAATGGCTGCTCCAACCCCGCCAAGGGCAATAAGGGCGGGAGACCCCAGTAACAAAGCCAGAATTATTGCAACAAATGTCGGCCAGTCCATAAATAACATGACAGCTAAAACCGGCGTTGCAAGAATTAGGGGCAAGGCGGTAATCAGCCAGTGAGCGATAAGCTTGGCCAGCGCGATGGCAGGCATTGAAATATCCGCATGGGTTAATACGAGCAAAGTGCCGTCCTCGTGATCGGCCACAAAAAGTCTTTCAAGTCCCAAAAGAGTTGATAACAATGCCGCGATCCACACGATTGCGGGCGCAAGAAAGGCCAAAAGCTGTTTATCGGGTCCGATGGCGATGGGCATAATGACCCCGATGGATATGTAAAATGTGAGCAGGGTTATGGTGGATCCACCAGTGCGGATGGCCAGCTTTATGTCCTGCATGATGATGGTGGTGAAGCCATTCATTTTTGCACACTCCCAATACTCAGTGTGTTTTGGGCGAATTTGTCGTTCAGGTGGATCGGGCGATGGGTGGCGGCGATAACAAGGCCATTATTTGCTAAATGTCCCTCGATCAGCCTGGCCACCCAGGCGTCTCCCGCATCGTCAAGGGCAGAGCTGGGTTCATCAAGCAGCCAGACAGGTCGCGGGTTGACTAACAGGCGCGCAAGGGACAGGCGGTGTCTTTGCCCGGTCGAAAGGTGACCGGCCTGAAAATTATCAAGACCGCCAAGCCCTGATTTTTCCAGCGCCGCTGGAATAGGGCGTGTTGCGCCCCCAAACATGCGGCACCAGAAATCAAGATTTTCGGCCAACGTCATTTGTGGCTTCATCGCGTTAAGCAGACTGACAAAGTGAATGAGGTGAGCGTTGGGTAATTCTTCAGTTTTTTGTTTGGAGCGGCCAAAATCAAGGGTGCCCTCAAAGGGTAACAGCCCGGCCAGGGCCATAAGCAACGTGGATTTTCCCGCGCCGTTGGGGCCGCGCACAAATAAGGCTACCCCTGATTTTATTTCAAAATTCAAGTTTGAAAAAATTTGCTTATTGTCGCGGGCACATCCGATGTTGCTGGCGCGAATATGGATAGCATGTGCGTGCATGGCGCTGGTGTCGGTGTTTTTACGGATTTGAGATGAGTTTTCCAAGTGTTGCATAAAAGAACAGATATTGATCAGGTTCAAGGCTGGCAACCCTGAAATGATTAGCCTATAAGGCAAATCAAACTCAAACGGGTATATTTGGCCCTGTCTTTTCAAATCAATCATAGGTGGAATTACAATGACACAGACATCCCTGAACAGTTTTAACGCCAAACAGGTTCTTGATGTTAACGGCAAGAAATACACTTATTACTCTTTGATTGAAGCGGAAAAAAACGGACTTCCCGGTATTTCGCGTTTGCCAAATTCACTCAAGGTTGTTTTGGAAAACCTGTTGCGTAACGAGGACGACAAAACTGTTACCCGGGATGATATTCTTGCGTTTGTCACCTGGCTGACAGAAAACACCTCCACTCAGGAAATTGCCTATCGTCCGGCACGGGTGCTGATGCAGGATTTTACCGGGGTGCCAGCCGTGGTTGATCTTGCTGCAATGCGCGATGCCACTGTTGCTCTTGGGGCAGATCCGCAGAAAATCAATCCTCTGGTGCCGGTGGATCTGGTTATTGATCATTCGGTGATGGTGGATAATTTTGGTAATAGCGAGGCGTTTGCCAAGAATGTGGCCCTTGAATATGCCCGCAACGGAGAGCGCTATGAGTTTTTGCGTTGGGGTCAGTCAGCATTTGACAATTTTTCTGTGGTGCCACCAGGAACCGGCATTTGCCATCAGGTAAATCTTGAATATCTGGCTCAAACCGTGTGGACCCGTGAGGAAGACGGGGAGACCATTGCTTATCCTGATACCCTTGTGGGGACAGATTCCCATACTACCATGGTTAACGGCATGGCGGTTCTTGGCTGGGGGGTCGGGGGCATTGAAGCGGAAGCGGCCATGCTTGGTCAGCCGGTGACCATGCTTATTCCAGAAGTGATCGGATTTAAGCTTACCGGGGAAACTCCACAGGGAATTACAGCTACCGATCTGGTATTGAGTATTGTTGAAATATTGCGAGCAAAAGGCGTTGTGGGTAAATTTGTAGAGTTTTTTGGTCCCGGTCTGGACCAGCTTAGCCTTGAAGATGCGGCCACCATTGCCAACATGGCCCCGGAATATGGCGCGACATGCGGGTTTTTTCCGGTGGATGAGGATACGCTGGCCTATTTGCGTATTACCGGGCGCGATGAGGACCGGATTGCTTTGGTTGAAGCCTATGCCAAAGCTCAGGGAATGTTTCGCAACAGTGATGGGTCAGAAACTGTTTATACTGACATTGTGGAACTGGATCTTTCAAAAGTTGTGCCCTCAATTTCGGGACCAAAACGGCCCCAGGATCGTATTTCCCTTGATGAGGCTGATATAAAATTTGCTCAAAGCCTGGCGGGTGAGTTTGCAAAAGACGATCAACCGGCCTCCCCGGTTGAGGGTGAAGATTATTCCATTACCCATGGGGATGTTGTAATTGCGGCCATCACTTCGTGTACCAACACATCAAATCCTTCGGTTCTGATTGCAGCGGGGCTGGTGGCGCGCAAGGCGCTGGCGCTGGGCTTGAGTGTAAAACCATGGGTAAAAACATCGCTTGCCCCCGGGTCGCAGGTGGTTACGGATTATTTGAACAAGGCCGGATTACAGGATGATCTGGATGCACTCGGATTTAATCTTGTAGGCTATGGATGTACCACATGCATTGGTAATTCGGGTCCATTGGCGACGCCGATTTCTGAGGCCATTAAGGATAATGACCTGGTGGCATGTGCGGTGTTGTCGGGCAATCGTAATTTTGAGGGGCGGATTTCTCCCGATATCAAGGCCAACTATCTGGCTTCGCCGCCACTGGTAGTTGCTTATGCTTTGTTGGGTAAAATGAGTAAAAATATTACAACAGAACCCCTTGGAAATGACCTTGAGGGCAATCCGGTTTATTTGAAGGACCTATGGCCCAGCAACGCTGAAATTTCTGAAATTGTGCGGGCATCGATTACGCGCGAGATGTTTCAGGAGCGTTACGGGGATGTATTTAAGGGCGACAAAAACTGGCAGGGAATTGAAGTGTCCGGCGGGCAGACCTATGACTGGAATCCCACCTCGACCTATGTGCAGCTCCCCCCCTATTTTGAGGGCCTGGAGATGGAACCTGTACCGGTTAAGGATGTGGAAGACGCGCGCGTTCTGGGGTTGTTTGCAGATTCCATCACCACCGATCATATTTCCCCGGCTGGCTCGTTCAAGGTTAGCTCTCCGGCGGGGAAATATCTTTTGGAAGGGCAGGTGGCTCCCAAGGACTTTAATTCCTATGGGGCCCGACGCGGTAATCATCAGGTGATGATGCGGGGTACGTTTGCCAATATCAGAATTAAAAATCAGATGCTTCAAGGGGTCGAGGGGGGTTTTACCAAAGGCCCTGATGGCACTCAAATGTCCATTTATGAGGCGGCGATGGCCTTTAAGGATGCGGGCACTGAACTCGTTGTGTTCGGGGGCAAGGAATATGGTACCGGCTCATCTAGGGATTGGGCTGCCAAGGGTACACTTTTACTTGGAGTACGCGCCGTGATCACTCAAACCTTTGAGCGAATTCACCGTTCCAATCTGATCGGCATGGGGGTTTTGCCTCTGCAATTCAAGGACGGGGAAAGCTGGCAGTCCCTTGGACTTGTTGGGGATGAAAAGGTGAGTATTGCCGATGTAAGCGCTATCGTGCCGCGCGGCGATGTGATGGTGAATATTGAGTTTGCCAACGGAGAGGAAAAAACCATCACAGTTTTGTGTCGCATTGATACTGAAAATGAAATGGAATATTTCCGCAACGGCGGTATTTTACAATATGTTCTGCGTAACCTGGTTTCTCAATAATTGGGATTTGGCCGGAGTATGGTTACGCCCCGCTGATGTCTTCACAATTGTCTCACTGCAATTTGAATAGGTAAAATTGTCAAAGCCTCTTAATAGTAAAGTCATGAAAATTTTTCACAAAATTCTGACATTTTTAATGTTTGGATTTCTGGTGCTGACCGGTTCGGCAGTATCTGGCGAATTCAAGACTAATCCGGTTGCTGTTGTGGAGCTGTTCACTTCGCAGGGGTGTGCTTCATGTCCCCCCGCAGATGCCTTTCTGGTGGAAATTCAGCAACGCCCTGACGTTCTGGCTCTGGCCTATCATGTGGATTATTGGGATTACATAGGGTGGGAGGACACCTTTGGCAGCCCGGCACATTCCGATTTGCAGCGGGCCTATGCTGAGAGCTGGGGTAAAAATCGGATTTTTACCCCACAAATGGTAATTAACGGGGCGGCTGACTTTGTGGGGTCGGATCGTTCTGGTATTGAAGCGGAAATCGCCCGTGCCCAACTGCCAGTTTTTGTTGATCTTACCTATCAAGATGGACTGCTTGAGGCGCGTATTGATCCAGGGGAAAGCGGGCAGTCAGCGGTGGTATATCTGGTGACCTTCAAGAATATGGTCGATGTGGATATTGAGCGGGGTGAAAACCGGGGAAAATCCATTTCCTATGTTCAGGTTGTAACATCGCGCCGGGCGATCGGAATATTGGATCCGGTGAAAGGCGCTCATATTCAATTGCCCATGTCAGAACTTCTGGGGGAGCAAAGTGATGGGGTTATGGTGTTGGTTCAAGATCAGATTAATGGACTGCCAGGCCCAATTCTTGGGGCCTCGCTTTACCAAATGTAAGCAAAACTGGACTTCAACAATGACAAAAATCAGGTGCGGGCAACCTGTTTTTTGTCGGATCATTTGCAAATTGAACAAAAATGTTGAAGAAAGAGAGGTGGTCGGCTCACTCAGGTCTCATGGTTTGGGGGCAATTAACACCTAATGAGAGCCGACCTCTGGAGGCAATAGAAA
>JAJRRJ010000108.1 GCA_024279575.1 Alphaproteobacteria bacterium
ATGTGAATGACTGATATTCCAAATCAACAGCAACGGGTTTTAATTGTCGATGATGACAGGGAAATGCGTGAATCCCTAATTCACCTGTTGCAACGCGCGGGCTGGCAGGTGGATGCCGCGCGTCGTGGGCAGGATGCGATTGAATTGCTTGGAAAACTTTCGGCTGGAGGAAGTGGGCCTGATGTGATCTTGAGTGATGTCAGAATGCCTGGAATGAGCGGTTTGGAGCTGTTGGAGAAATTGAAATGTGAAAAGCTTACGTTGCCGGAACCGCCGATTGTGTTGATTTCAGCCCATGGGGATATTCCTATGGCGGTCAAGGCCATGCAATTTGGTGCGTATAGTTTTATCGAAAAGCCGTTTGAGCCCACGCGCTTGCTTCGCGTGCTGAAAAATGCGGCTAATTTACACCAGAAAAACCTTTTGAACGAGAGGTTGCGGGCGCGCCTGTTTGACCTGTCGGGGCTTGATCGCATTTTGCTTGGCAAATCTGAAGTTATTACATCTTTACGCGAAAGCATTCTGGATTTGTGCGATGTTGATGCCCCGGTCATGCTGTTGGGTGAAACCGGGACCGGCAAAGATTTGGTTGCCCGTGCATTACACGATCTTGGACCACGCGCAGGGGGCCCATTTGTTGCGGTGAATTGTGCAACCATCCCATTGGAGCGTTTTGAGGCTTCCATGTTTGGAACCGTTGGCGGTGCGCGAGGTATATTTGTCAATGCCGATGGCGGCACGCTTTTTCTTGATGAGGTGGGTACAGCTCCGATTGAATTGCAGGCAAAGCTGTTGCGGGCAATTGAAACGCAGGAATTTACGATGCTGGGGGCTGATGCGCCAACGCGGGTGAATATTCGTGTTGTTTCAGCATCCAATGAGCGATTGGAACATGCGGTGGAGGAGGGGAGGTTTCGCCAGGATCTGTTTTTCCGGTTGAACAATGTTGTTTTGAGCCAACCACCTTTGCGCGAAAGGCGCGAAGATATCCTGTTGCTATATTCGCATTTTTCAAGTCAGCAGGCTGAGTTATATGAAATTTTGGTACCTGAAACGAATGCGGAAGATATTGCAGCGTTAATGTCTCACGACTGGCCTGGAAATGTGCGTGAGCTACGGCATGTTGCAGAACGAAGAGTGTTGGCGGCGCGTCGTGGCAGAGGGTCGGTGGCAGAGGCTATTCAACGTGAGGGGGAAGCGGATGAGGTTCCCGAAACCTTGCGGGAAGCCGTTGCAGCGTTTGAGAAGCAACTGATTGGTCAGGCAATAAAGGCCCATGAAGGGCGTATGGATGTGGCCGCTGAAGCGCTGGGGATCGGGCGGCGAACGTTGAATGAGAAAATTGTTAAGTTGGGGTTGAGGAAAGAGGAATTGTTTCGTGAGTGACCGGGGCCAACTAAAACAAAAGTGTATTTTCATTGCGTCGTTGCGGAAATCCGCAGGGGTTTTTGATTTGGCGCGCGGATTTTCTCATAGGGCGAGCCGGTAGGTTGGGCTATTGGAATTGTTAAAAAATAACTATAAACGAAACCGATCAATATTTCTTATGGAGGAAACTATGAATACAAAAATGATAAAAACTATTGTGGTAAGTGTTACCGCAATTGCTGTTGCCAGCGAAGCGTTTGCTGTTGAATGGAATGTCTCTCTTTGGGGCAAGCGGCGTGCGTTTACCGAGCATGTGGACAAACTTGCTGAATTGGTGGATGCCAAAACCGGCGGTGAATTCACGCTGAATATTTCCTATGGCGGCCTGTCCAACAACAAAGAAAACCTTGATGGGATTTCTATTGGCGCATTTGAGATGGCGCAATTCTGTGCTGGTTATCATGCGGACAAAAACCCTTCAATCACCGTTCTGGAACTGCCGTTTCTAGGGGTTAATTCACTTGAAATGGAACGTGAAATTGCGCAGGCTGTTTACGCTCATCCGGCAGTTGCCGCCGATCTTGGTCGTTGGAACGCAACACTTTTGATGCCTTCTCCTTTGCCGCAGTATAATATTGTTGGTGTTGGTGATGGGCCGCAAACTCTGGCTGATTATGATGGGCTGACAGTTCGTGCCACCGGCGGTATTGGCCGGGCGATGGAAGCGGTTGGCGCTGTTCCAACATCCATGTCGGCAACCGAAGTGCGCCAGGCATTGGATAGTGGTGTTGTTAAAGCTGTCGCTTTTGCACCGCACGCACATATGTCTTTTGGCACAGTTGAAAATGCCACATGGTGGACCACAAACCTTAATCCGGGCACTGTAAACTGCCCTGTTGTTGTGAATTCTGATGCTTTGGCTGCCCTAAGCGACACTCAACGTGATGCGTTGCTGGGTTCAGTGGATGAGGCGCTGGATTATTATATCGATACCTATAACGGCAAAACCATGGATGCATGGGGTCCGCTTCTGGAAGAAAAAGGCATTGAGCAAATCACATATGATGAAGATGCGCTTGCAGCTTTCCGCGAAGCGGTTGCCGGTCCTGCTGCCGAGGCCTGGATTGAAGAGAATAATGCGCGCGGTCTTCCCGCTCAGGAACTCTATGATCTTGTAACAGGTATGGTTGCAAAATAATTTAGTCATAAACAATACCTGCCGCTATCGTTGTTGATAGCGGCAGGTTTTTTGTGGGGGGGATCATGTCTGGCTCATCTTCAGTTCTGGAAGACAATTCGCTACTTAGCAAAATAGATCGTGCGCTGTTCAAGATTGAAAGCGTATTTGCTTTGATGAGCGGGCTGGCAGTTTTCACCCTCATGCTATTGGCGGTTGTCAGTGTTGGTGGACGGAATATTTTTAACCAGCCAGTGCCAGGATATGTTGACTGGATTGAGCAGGCCATGCCGCTAATTGCCTTTATGGGCATTTCTTATGTGCAAAGAGTAGGCGGTCATATCCGTATGGATATTGTGGTTGGCAGGCTAAAGGGGCGCCCGCTTTGGGTGTTTGAATTTATTACCACTTTGGCAATGTTTATTTTAATGGTGCTGATTGTTTGGGGTGCTTTTGCACATTTTCAACGCTCGTTTGATTTTGCTGCGCCTTTGTGGAGCCGTGATAGCTCTCTTGATATCAGGCTGCCTTTGTGGCCAATGAAACTGCTTATTCCCGCTGCGTTTTCGGTACTCGTGTTACGTTTGGTTTTACAACTATGGGGATATTTAAGCGCTATTATTTCGGGCACAAGCTCCCCTATTGCTGTTCCGCTGGTTGAAGATGCTGCAACGGTTGCTGCTAAAGAAGCGGAAACGGTTTCAGGTTTTGATGAAGAAATGAAAGAGAATAAGCGGGGGCGCTCATAATGGATAATACTACAATTGGGCTCATTGTTTCCGGTGGAATGCTGGCTTTAGTAGTTTTGGGAATGCGCGTTGGTTTTGCTGCGGCTTTAACCGGTTTGGTCGGACTTATATGGGTTTTTTGGGCAAAGTTCGGGTATGCTGATGACCAGTTTGTAAAAGCCCTTACCATCGCTGTAAAAACAGCGGGGCAGGTGCCTCATTCAAAAATTTCAATGCAGGCGCTTTCGCTCATTCCAACTTTTATTCTGATCGGGTTTTTAGCCTATTATGCGGGCTTAACAAAAAATCTGTTTGAGGCTGCCAAGCGCTGGGTGGGCTGGCTTCCGGGCGGTCTGGCGGTTTCGACTGTTTTTGCAACAGCCGGTTTTGCCGCTGTTTCGGGCGCCTCGGTTGCAACGTCTGCGGTTTTGCCCGAATTGCCATTCCTGAAATGCTCAAAGTTGGGTATGACAAGCGCTTTGCAGCCGGGGTGGTCGCTGCGGCTGGTACGCTTGCTTCGCTTATTCCTCCCTCAGCAATTTTGGTTATTTATGCAATTATTGTTGAGCAGGATGTTGGCGCCTTGTTAATAGCCGGATTTATTCCAGGGGCCTTTTCTGCGCTGGTTTATGGCGGCATGATTGTTATCATGGCATTGTTTTGGAAAAAACTCGGCCCCCCTGTAAAGGGCTTTACCTGGAAAGAGCGGCTTCAGTCGCTTCCCGGTGTGTTTCCGATTTTCTTTGTAGTGATGATAATTATTTTCTTCATCTATAACCCGTTTGGGGGGGATGCCTGGGGTACGCCGACAGAGGGCGGCGCACTTGGTGCATTTGTTGTGTTGGTTATGGCACTTATTAAAGGCATGCGCTGGCAGCAATTAAAACAGGCATTGATTGAAACGGCAAAATTATCGGTGATGATTGTTACCATCATCTCGGGCGTTTTGATCGATGTGCGCTTTTTAGGATTTGCGGATTTGCCGGGCGTATTTTCTAACTGGATCACAACACTTGATGCCAGCCCAATGATGATTTTGATCATGATATTATTGGCTTATGCTGTTCTGGGTATGTTTATGGATGCCATTGGCATGCTGGTGCTTACGCTGCCGGTAGTTTATCCGGCTGTGATTGCATTGAACGGCGGCGAAGGGGTTTTGGCTGCCGATAGCGCGTTTGGCATGGGGGCTGTCGGGTTTTCCATCTGGTTCGGTATTATTGTGGTCAAGATGGCGGAGCTGTGTCTAATTACGCCGCCCATTGGGCTCAATTGCTTTGTTGTGGCCGGGGTGCGCTCGGATATATCCGTACAGGATGTTTTCAAGGGGGTGTCTCCATTTTTCGTGGCCGATGCATTGACCATTGCCGGATTGATCGCGTTTCCCGGGATTGTGCTTTATCTGCCCAAGCTGCTACTGGGTGCCTAGGGGGAAAGAATCACGTACAAATTGAGATATGAAACAATATCTCGACTTACTCAGGCACGTTAAGGAAAATGGCTCTGATCGTGGGGACCGCACCGGCACCGGCACGCGTTCAGTGTTTGGCTATCAGATGCGGTTTGATCTGGGCGAAGGTTTTCCGCTTTTAACGACAAAAAAGCTGCATATCCGTTCCATATTCTATGAGTTACTGTGGTTTTTACATGGAGAAACCAATGTACGCTGGCTTCAGGAGCGGGGCGTTAAAATCTGGGATGAGTGGGCTGATGAAAAGGGTGAGCTTGGGCCGGGTTATGGGTCGCAATGGCGCAGCTGGCCTGATGGGGACGGGAATAAAATTGATCAGATTAAAAACCTTGTTGCCGGTCTGAAAAGCAATCCTAATTCACGTCGCCATCTGGTGACAGCTTGGAACCCGGCTGAGGTTGACAAAATGGCATTGCCCCCGTGTCATTGCATGTTTCAGTTTTATGTGGCGGATGGAAAATTGAGTTGCCAGCTTTATCAGCGCTCGGCGGATGTGTTTTTAGGGGTACCTTTTAATATCGCCTCTTATGCTTTGCTCACCCATATGGTGGCCCATGTGTGTGATCTTGAGGTCGGGGATTTTGTGCATACGTTTGGCGATACGCATCTCTATCATAATCATTTTGAACAGGCCGATTTGCAGCTTTTGCGCACTCCGGGGGCTTTGCCGGAACTTAAGATATTGAATCAGAAAAATTGTCTATTTGACTTTGAGTATGACGATTTTGAAATTGCCGGCTATGAGGCGGCACCGGGTATAAAGGCACCAATCGCAGTATGACGCTATCAATTCGAAACGCCGTTTCCGGTGATGAAGGCCTTGTTTTCAATTTTATTTTTTCGCTGGCAAAATACGAGAAGCTGGAACATGAGATAAAGGCAAGCAGGCAGGATATCGCCCGTGATTTGTTTTGTGAAAATCCACGGGTATTTTGTGAAATTGTTGAAATTGAGGGAAAACCGGTGGGGTTTGCGCTCTGGTATTATACCTATTCAACTTTTGCGGGAAAACATGGGATCTGGCTGGAAGATTTGTTTGTTGACCCTGAAGCGCGCGGAGCGGGAGCCGGCAAAGCGCTCATGGCTTATTTGGCGGAAAAATGCCGGAAAGAGGGGCTGGCGCGATTTGAATGGTGGGTGCTGGACTGGAATAAACCCTCCATAGATTTCTATAAGTCGCTTGGCGCGGTTATGCAGGACGAATGGACGGTATGCCGCATTGATAAAGAGGCGCTAAAAGCACTATCCTCGTACAAAATATCAGGGTGATTTCTGCAACTGGACTTGAGGGGATTGAGATGAAAAGACTGGTATTGGGTTTTGTTGCGCTGTTGGCTTTTAGTTCTGCCTTGTCGGCCAATGATACGGTAGCTGAAATTGGTGCAGGCGGACTGGAGTATGTGCGCAGCGACAAAATTTCAATGGTGCGTGAAGACCTCTATATATCTATGGATGAGGTGCGTGTGGATTATGTTTTTCGCAATCACAGCGAGGAAAACATAGTGGCACTGGTGGCGTTTCCTATGCCGGATCTTGAAGCTGACCCTTTCAATTACATAGCGGTGCCGGTTGAAAACAACTACAATTTTGTAGGATTTTCGGTAAGTATTGATGGAGTGGAGATTTCCCCAAAACTTCAGCGGCGTATTAGTGTGGCGGGTGTTGATATGACAAATGAACTTGCTTCCAGAGGGATACCATTACTTCATACGGCCTTTGAAGTTTCTAAAATGTTGGAAAGTTTGGGCGAAAGAACTTTGAGCCGGTTTGAGCAACTTGGACTTATTCAAATTGATATTGTAGATTTTGGAAAAGGGGAGGAACTTCAGATTTCTCCATTGTGGACATTGCATTCCACCTTTTATTGGGAAATGAAGTTTCCCGCTGGTAGAGAAATAAACGTATCCCACACATATAAGCCAGCTGTTGGGGCGACTGCGGGGATGATGCCTTTTTTCCAATCTGCTGACGTTAGCGTTTCGGGTGAACTTGCAGATAAATATTGCATCGACGAGGGATTTGCCCGCGCTGTCAGGGGGCGTATTGAGGCCGGTGTGCAAATGGAAATGTCATGGCTGTCCTATATTCTGGTTACAGGGCAGAACTGGCGAGGTAATATTGGCACTTTTCACCTGACAGTTGATAAGGGGCGCCCCGAAAATCTGGTTAGCTTTTGCGGGGAAGGTGTGAGCAAGACCGGCCCAACAACTTTTGAGCTGACAATAGAAGATTTTTATCCGGAGCAAAATCTGGATGTTCTGTTTTTGAAAGTATCGGAATACTAAAGTTGGGCGAGAACAAAATTCAAATTGTTATGATCGCGGCGGTGGCGCGTGACGGGGTGATTGGTGTTGGGGGGGATATGCCATGGCATATTCCTTCAGACTTTGCCCACTTCAAACGCACCACGATGGGGAAGCCGATTATTATGGGGCGAAAGCAATTTGAAACACTGGGCAAGCCGTTGCCGGGCCGGGTGAATATTGTTGTATCACGCCAGCCCCTGTATCAGCCTGAGGGGGTTATTGTCATCAATGATTTTGCCGCAGCAATTGAACATGCCAAAATCATTGCCCGGGCGGATGATGTTGATGAAATAATGATTATCGGGGGCGGGGAAATATACACTGTGGGTATGGAAATTGCCGAGCGTTTGATTGTTTCGCATGTGGAACTGGATGCGGGAGAACACGCCAAGGAAGATATAGTTGTTTTTCCTGAAATCGATCCGGGAATGTGGGAAATTTCTGATGTATTACCGGTAACTACTCTCAAACGGGATGAAGCGACCTATTCAATTAAAGTTTATCACCGTATTACACCACTCACGCATTGATTGCTTGGCATCGGGTGCGTATATAGAGTTGAACATTCACATCAAGAACCAACCGAAAGGGCTAATATGCCTTGGGATAATGATAGCGGCGGAAGCGGCGGGAATAATGGTGGTGGCCCGTGGGGTCAGGCGCCTGGTGGCGGACGGGGGCCAAAGCGCCCTGCCGGCGGCGGCGGAAATAACGGGGGCACTCCCCCGAATCTGGAGGAGTTGCTGAGCAAAGGGCGCGACCAGTTCAAGGGCGAATTGCCCGGTGGCAAGTGGTTTTTTGCTGGCGTTGCGCTGGCAGCACTGGCCTTTTGGGGTTTTCAATCTGTTTATCAGGTGGCGCCGCAAGAAGTTGGCGTGGAACTGTTGTTTGGTAAACCCAAAGAAGAGTTGAGCGGGCCGGGGTTGCATCTGGTTTTGTGGCCTTTTGAAACAGTCGAAAAAGTGGCACTGACTGAAAATCAGACAAATATTGCATCTGTGTTGAACGGTCGGGGTCGTGGAGATGACGGCTTGATGCTTTCGGGTGACCAGAATATCGTTGATGTGTCTTTTTCCGTTTTGTGGCGAATTTCAGATCCTGCGGCCTATTTGTTCAATGTGGACAATCCGGCTGAAATGGTGATGAAAACAGCCGAAAGCGCCATGCGCGAAGTGGTTGGGCGTCGTCCCGCGGATGATATTTTCCGTGATGACAAGGAAGGGGTTAACCTGGAAGTAAAACAGATTACCCAAAGTATTCTGGACACCTATGTGGCAGGTATCGTGATTTCCCGGGTGGCGATTGAACAGGTGGCTCCGCCCCCTGAAGTGGCTGATGCATTTGATGAAGTTCAGCGTGCGCAACAGGACGAGGATCGTTTCCAGGAAGAAGCGCGCCAATATGCCAATACTTTGCTTGGTAATGCACGGGGGCAGGCAGCTCAGATTACCGAAGATGCCGCTGCTTATAAAGACCGGGTGGTTAAAGAAGCCGAAGGTCAGGCAGCACGCTTTATCTCCATTTATGAGGAATATGCCAAGGCGCCAGAAGTGACACGCAAACGTCTGTTCCTTGAGACAATGGAAGAGGTACTTGGATCGTCCAATGTGGTGATTATCGAAGGCGAAGCCGGTTCCGGGGTCGTGCCTTATCTGCCGCTAAATGAGTTGCGGTCAACAACCAGCCGGCAGGGGAATTAGATTATGAGCAGATTAAATATAATTCTGATTGCAGTGATTGCTGCGTCCTATATTCTGTTTTCCTCAATATTTGTGGTCAATGAACGTGACCAGGCTATTGTTACCCGGTTTGGTGAAATCACCCGGGTTTACAGCGAACCTGGGCTCTATTTTAAAGTTCCAACCGATATTGTTGAATCCGTTCAGATTATCGAAGATCGTTTAGTGCGCTATGATCTGGATGATATTTTGTTGCAGGTTTCGGATGGTAAATTTTATATCGTTGATGCATTCGTAACTTTCAAAATTGATAGTCCTACGCTTTTCCGGGAGAGTGTTTCTGGGAACTTGCAAACTGCTGAGCGGCGTATTTCCACACGTTTTGATGCGGCCTTGCGCCAAGTTTACGGCAAACGGGATTTTAATGCGGCATTGAGTGCTGCGCGCACGGAAATGATGCTTGAAACGCGCAATATCCTGCGTGAAGATATGGCAGAGCTTGG
>JAJRRJ010000109.1 GCA_024279575.1 Alphaproteobacteria bacterium
CTTGCTGGCCAAACGTACCCCGGACAAATGGCCTCTTCGTATTGCATCTCTTTTTGGCGGGTCCGTTTTAAGTGCAGGCATGTTGTCCTGTTTTGCGGTTCCCCAAACATGGCCACTGCCAACCGGGCTTGGCGGCCTTACGGGATCTGCCTTCACGTCCCTTGCTCAATTTGTTACCGGCAGCGCCCCAAGCGGGGCCGCTGCAATCCTTTTTGCCATAATGCTTTTGCCCCCCGCTTCGGCTTTACTCTGGATAGCTGCCGGCATCCCCTCTATCAAAGAACATCAAATCAAAAATCATCCGAAAAATTTTCTTGAAGAAGAGGAAAGTATCCACGATGCCAGTGCTGATCGCACCGGGTTTTTTGATATTGTTTTTGGCGGAGCTGCCCACTTATTTTTCACTGCCAAAACTGCATGGCGACGCACCCGTACCGCCTCCCAACAGCTCCGCGCTCAGCAAGCGGATGAGGAATGGCAACGCCAAACCGGCGAGCCAAATGTGTCAGGCCTTGTCCGGCATCCACACTCACAGGAAACTGAATTTGTACGCCGTGATCCACCACTCATTCACGACACACCAATCCAGACCGGAATGCAGCAACACAATGATCCCGGTTTTAATTCAAACAATACAACGCAACCCGCCTCACAAGAATTTGCCGCCTCACAAGAATTTAGTGGGTACGCACCAGCGACAGCTACTGAAGAAAATGCCTATGATGACCATTTGGCTCAGTTAAATGTAGAACAATCCTTGCCCACCAACTCTCCGATGCGAGAAAATCCAGCGCCAGAATTTGTCACCCCCAAGCGCATTTCTCAACCCGCAACAACTGTGAAACAAGGCACGCGTCTGATGCGCGAAGCACAAGGCTCCCTGCTCGAAGAAACCGGCTTTCAGTTACCCGAACTTACGCTGCTTTCCATGCCCCAGGCCGCCCCAATTGGAAACGAATTGCATCCCGATGAATTGGAAATTCGGGCGCGCCAGCTTGAAGGTGTTTTGGAGGATTTTGGCATCAAGGGAGACATTATCGATGTACGTCCCGGGCCCGTCGTTACCTTGTACGAACTCACCCCGGCCCCGGGCATTAAATCTTCCCGTGTTATATCCCTGGCCGATGATATTGCCCGGTCCATGAGCGCCGTTTCAGCCCGTGTAGCAGTGGTGCCGGGCCGCAATGCCATCGGCATCGAACTGCCCAATGCCAAACGGGAGACAGTATTTTTACGTGAAATGCTCGCCTCAAATGATTTTGAAAAGTCCAAGAGCAAACTGCCAATGTGTCTTGGCAAAGATATTGGCGGTCAACCCGTCATTGCCGACCTTGCACGCATGCCCCACCTGTTAATCGCAGGCACAACCGGGTCAGGCAAATCCGTTGCCATCAACACCATGATCCTGCCCCTGCTCTATCGCATGACCCCCGAACAGTGCCGACTGATTATGATCGACCCTAAAATGCTCGAACTTTCGGTTTATGATGGCATCCCCCATTTGCTTTCCCCCGTAGTGACTGACCCGAGCAAAGCCGTAGTGGCACTAAAATGGGCGGTGCGCGAAATGGAAGATCGTTATCGCAAAATGTCAAAAATTGGTGTGCGCAATATCGAGGGCTTTAATGCCAAAGTAAAAGAGGCCAACAAAAAAGGCGAAACCATCACCCGCACGGTACAAACCGGATTTGACCGTGAAACGGGTGAAGCTGTGTATGAAAGCGAGACCTTTGAACTGCAACCACTGCCCTTCATCGTGATCATTGTTGATGAAATGGCAGACCTGATGATGGTTGCAGGCAAAGACATCGAAGGGGCGATCCAGCGGTTGGCACAGATGGCCCGCGCCGCCGGCATCCATTTGGTAATGGCCACCCAGCGCCCCTCGGTTGATGTTATTACCGGCACCATCAAAGCCAACTTCCCCACCCGTATTTCTTTCTCCGTTACCTCAAAAATTGATTCCCGCACCATCCTTGGTGAACAGGGTGCAGAACAATTACTGGGGATGGGAGATATGCTTTATATGGCCGGAGGTGGACGCGTACGCCGCCTGCATGGTCCTTTTGTTGCAGATCTGGAAGTGGAAGACGTCGTCAATCACCTCAAGGAACAGGGCACCCCGGACTACCTTGAATCTGGTACTCAGGAAACCGAAGAGACCGAAGGTGTTTCTGAACTGGGTAATTCCGGCGATGAGCTTTACGACAAGGCCGTCAACATTGTCCTCAATGATCGCAAAGCCTCCACGTCTTACATTCAGCGCCGGTTATCAATCGGGTACAACCGTGCCGCAACACTGATTGAAAAAATGGAAAATGAAGGTGTAATCTCTGCCGCCAATCATGCTGGAAAGCGTGAGGTGTTGGTCGGCGATGGAGTTGAACACTAGATGCCAAAAGTTATAATTCGCGACCTAACCCGTGCGGACAAACCCGAATGGCAATCCCTGTGGGCCGCCTATATCAAGTTCTACAAAACCTCCCTCTCTCCACAAATGCACGACCTGGCTTTTGAGAGATTACTGAGCGAAGACGAAAACGAATTCCAGGGCATGCTGGCCAGAATTGACGGAAAGCCAGCGGGCCTTGTCCACACCCTGACCCATCGCCATGGCTGGTTTGAGGACAAGGTGATTTATCTGCAGGACCTTTTTTCCGTTCCCGAGGTTCGCGGCAAAGGGGTTGGTCGCGCTCTGATTGAAGAAGTCTATCGCCGCGCAGATATTGCTGACACACCAAACGTTTATTGGCTCACCGCAAAGGACAATATCGGCGCAAGAAGACTTTACGACAACATCGCCAGTGAGACAGATTTCATTAAATACAAACGCCCATAAATACCAACACCCATGGATCACAAAATAAGGATTCACGTGAAACTTTCGTGATCAACGCGCTTCATCCAGCTATTGCCCCAATCATGTTTCAGTTTAACTAAAATGCCCCTAAGGTAAAAATGTTGATTCGACTAACCAAGTTTCAACAAACCTGATCCATACGGAGAACAATAATGATCCGCCGCCTGTTCATCTCCCTGATATTTGTTCTTGGAATTTTGCCTGGCGCCCTGGCGCTGGAGCGAACCCTGACCGCTGAAGAAGAAACCCTCATCAAGGCTATTGGCGTACATAATTCCGCCATTAGCTCAATGGCAGGCCGCTTTCTTCAGATTGATACTGCGGGCGGGCGTGTGGAAGGCACCTTCTTTTTGCAACGCCCCGACAAAATCCGTTTTCGCTACGCCCCCCCCTCAAGAGAAGAAATTGTATCCGCAGGACGCGGATTTTATATTCTGGATCGGGCAGAACGCACCAAGTATGTTTATCCTCAAGACAAGGTGCCTTTGCGTCAATTTCTCACCGATCAGATTGATTTTTTGAACGCCAACCTTTCTGATGTTGTCATGACCGATACTTTTATTTCTATAACTCTGTTTGATGAAAGCCCGATAGGAACGGTCGAGGTGGCACTGGTATTTGAGCGTGAATCTTTGGACCTTTGGCAGTGGACGTTAATTGAACCAAGTGGAGCCGAGCTGACATTTTCAATTTACGATGTTGAAAAGGACATCGAGATACCGCGCTCATTTTTTTATATTGATTCTTCTTACCAGTCCCTTTCAAGCCCCAACCAATAATTCAATTCCTGATCAAGGTTCAAATCTGAATGCCCCTCAAAATTGCCACGTGGAATATCAATTCCATACGTTTGCGCCGCCCTATGGTTGAAGAGTTCCTGGCAGAGCATCAGCCCGATATTTTGTGTCTGCAGGAGATCAAATGTACCAATGATCAATTCCCGGCAAAAGAATTTGCCGCCGCCGGATATCCCCACCAGGCTGTCAACGGGCAAAAAGCCTACCATGGTGTTGCCACTATTTCGCGCCTGCCCCTGATAAATTCGGCTAATAAAATGTTTTGCAACATTGATCATGCGCGCCATGTTTCCTGTCAGGTTGAATTTGATCAAACCCCCCTAAATATTCACAATTTTTATGTCCCTGCCGGGGGGGATGTTCCCGACGTAAGTGTCAATGAAAAGTTCAAGCACAAAATGGATTTTCTGGCGGAGATGAAAACCTGGTTTCAATTACCAGAGTTTTCAAAGGAACAAATTATCGTTGGCGACTTCAATATTGCTCCCCATGAAAATGATGTATGGAGCCATAAGCAATTGCTGAAAATTGTCTCCCATACCCCGTTGGAAACCAACACACTGGATGAGCTGCTTGCTCATAACAAGTGGGTTGACCTGATCCGTCAGCACATCTCAACTGATGAAAAACTATACTCTTGGTGGTCCTATAGGGCCAAAGACTGGAATGCCTCAAACAAAGGGCGTCGTCTGGATCACATCTGGTCCACCAAAGATTTAGCCGTCAAATCTGTAAGTTCGCAAATCTTGCGCGAAGCGCGAGGCTGGAGTGAAAAGCCCTCAGATCATGTTCCAGTGATTGTGGAATTGAAATAGTCAAACACGGTCAGCGTTTTGTCACAGCACCAACACCGGTGCTTTGTAACGCACCAACATATTTTCCAATATTGCTACGGATAAGTTCTGCAGCCCGGGCTGCCACATCAGGAAACTGTTTCATCAATTTTGCAAAAGCAGAACGTGGAACAAACAAAAGTTCCACATCGGTTTTGCAAGTGGCCGTTGCGCGACGTGGATGTTTTGCAATCAGCGCCAACTCCCCAATAACAGTTCCAGGTTCTGTAACGTGAAGTTCCTGCTCTTTGCTATCTGTAGGTTTGATTAAAACCAATTCTCCAGATATCAAAACATAGGCGCCCGAAGTAATTTCTCCAGCAATGAACAAAGTTTTCCCCGACTTGAAAGAAGTCAGTTCGCTGGCAAATGCCAACATCCGTCTTTGTTCCAAGGTGCAAATAGCAAAAAAATCTGCACTACCTAAAATATGGGCGGTTTCATCAAGTTCCATTACTCAGCTTCTTTTCCCAAAAGATAATTTTTAACTAGGGAACCAGACGATAGCCCCCCTCTTCAGTTACCAGCAACCGCGCGTTAGACGGATCACGTTCAATCTTTTGTCGCAAGCGGTATATATGCGTTTCCAGCGTATGCGTTGTAACCCGATTATTATAGCCCCAAACTTCCTGCAACAACACATCGCGCGAAATGGTTTTTGATCCCTGTCGGTACAGATACTTTAGAATTGAAGTTTCCTTATCCGTCAAGCGTACCTTGGAACCTTCTGCCGGCTCCAGAGTTTTTGCCGCCGGATGAAACATGTATGGACCAATCGTGAACACAACATCTTCACTCTGATCATGCTGACGCAACGCCGCCCTGATACGTGCCAATAAAACCGAAAACCGAAATGGCTTGGTGACATAGTCATTAGCCCCCGACTCCAGTCCCAGAATTTCATCGGAGTCTGTATCGTGTCCCGTGAGCATAAGGATGGGACTTGCAAAACCCTTATCCCGCAAAATTTTAACGGTCTCACGACCATCCATATCTGGAAGACCAACATCTAGGATCATCAGATCAACATGGCGATCTCCAACTTTTTCCAAAACCTCGCTCGCGGTACCAGCTTCGCTTATGCTAAATTCACGATAGTGAGAAAGTTGGTCCACCAGTGTCTTACGCAAATCCTCATCATCATCCACTAAAAATAAATGTCGTTTATTCATCGCCCGTCTCCAAAATTTTGCTCGCGATCAAATTATCGTTAAGGCAGTGTAAAAACCCTCTAAATCAATTGCCACTCACAAGCCTGTTACATAGGACATTATTGCGAAATATGGTTAGTGCAATCTCCCTGGGGTCTAAAAGCAGACGACCGTAAAAAATATAACCGGCAAGGTCCTACCGGGTACCAAATATTGCCGTTCCAACCCGCACATGAGTTGCACCCATTTCAATGGCAACATCATAATCCGAGCTCATCCCCATTGACAAAAATTCAACTTTTGCCTTTTTGGCCAAATCATGAAGGAGGGCAAAATATGGTCCCGGTGCTTCTGCCGCCGGCGGAATGCACATCAATCCCACAACATTCAACTCAAGGTCATTTTTACATTTATCTACAAACGAAACTGCCTGTGAAATTTCAACCCCGGATTTTTGCGCTTCCCCCCCAATATTAACCTGAACAAAAACAGGAA
>JAJRRJ010000110.1 GCA_024279575.1 Alphaproteobacteria bacterium
AGCCGCCGCAGGAGTGGGGGCAACAAACGTTGCGTTGCTGGCGCGGGCGGCGGAAAAAGAAATGCACTCTGATGGCACACTGGGTCATGAAACCCTGGCGGATTTGCGCGTGGGTGTTGAGGAAGTCCGTTATTTCATTGCTGAATTGATGGGTGACTGAACATCGTATTCGCCATGTTATGTTGTTTTTAATATTGCGGGGCTCGGTCAGTCTCGCTATATGCCAACAAAGATAATTTATTGCGGGTAATTTCCAATGACCAAAATCACCTTTGTTGAAGCCAATGGTACTGTGCATGAAACACAAGCGGAAAATGGCGCAAGTGTTATGGAAACGGCGCTGAAAAACTCCGTTCCCGGTATTGTTGCTGAATGTGGTGGTGCCTGCACTTGTGCGACCTGTCATGTTTATGTGGGGGGAGAGTGGACAGATAAAGTTGGCGCCCCTTCTGCAATGGAAGAGGATATGCTTGATTTTGCGTTTGAGGTAAAACCAAGTTCGCGTTTGTCTTGTCAGATTATTGTTTCTGACGAGTTTGATGGACTGGTGGTAAACATCCCAGAACAACAAGGATAAGGCTTGCTCAGGCTAAAGGGTGAGTTTTGCTTTGTATGTATTTTGCCGTCTTTGACTTTTCGCAAGGTTGGGGCAACCATAATAGTAGAAACAGGAAAAAGAGAATTGGCCGTACGCGCATCTAGGCGTTGGGGTAATACTCTTGGAGGATAACAAAACTGACTGGAGATGATCATGAAGTTTAATTCAGGTTTACCGCCGTGGGTTTGGGTGCCTGTTGGGATAGGCATGGGCATGGGTGTTGGCAGTTTATTTGGAGGCGCCTCACAGGGGGGTGTGTTCACTATTGTGATGGGTGCTATTATCGGAACAGGATTGGGCGTATGTGCATATTCTGTGGGCAAAAAACGCGAAGTCGCACAAGATGAACGTGACGACAAGGATATTTAAGAGAAAATAATATGAATGAAACGCATATCACTACGGATGTCGTAGTTATCGGCGCCGGGCCTGTTGGTTTGTTTGCCGTTTTTGAATTGGGGTTGCTCGACCTCAAATGCCATCTGATTGATATTTTGGACCGTCCCGGCGGGCAATGCGCTGAACTTTACCCGGAAAAACCAATTTATGACATTCCTGGTTTTTCGGTTATTTCAGGACAGGAACTGACCGACAACTTGATGAAGCAAATTGAACCTTTTGGTGCCGTTTTTCATTATAACCGTATGATAAACAACGTTAAAAAACTTGATTCTGGCGGGTTTAAAGTTATTGACGATGAGGGGCAGGTCTATGAGTGCAAGGTTGTAGTTGTTGCTGCGGGGGGAGGCTCATTTCAGCCTAAACGGCCCCCTGTGCCTGGCATTGAAGTATTTGAGGACAAATCTGTTTTTTATTCCGTGCGCCGTATGGAAGAATTCAAGGATCAGGACATTGTCATCGTTGGTGGTGGGGATAGTGCCCTTGACTGGGTGCTGAGTTTACAACCGCTGGCGCGTTCCATGACCCTTGTTCATCGGCGAGACAATTTCCGTGCGGCACCTGATTCGGTGAATAAGATGAAGGAACTGGTGGCCGCAGGTAAAATGAAGTTGATTTTAGGGCAGATCGGCGAACTGAACGGGGAAAATGGCATGCTTTCCTCAATGACCATAAAGAGTGCTGATGAGGTGTTGAGCATTCCCGTTACACGTCTGTTGCCGTTTTTTGGTTTAACCATGAAGCTGGGACCGGTTGCTGACTGGGGTCTGGATTTGGAAAATAACCTTATTACCGTTGATACTGAAAAATTTGAAACCTCAGTGCCGGGAGTTTTTGCGATCGGGGATATCAACACTTATCCGGGCAAGCTTAAGCTTATACTATCCGGTTTCCATGAGGGAGCACTTATGTCCCAGGCGGCGAAGAGAATTATCTCGCCGGATGAGCGAATTATTTTCCAATACACGACTTCTTCAACAAAATTGCAGAAGAAGCTTGGCGTAAAATAATGCTTTTGCTGGTTACAGATCAAAAAGGCGTCAAGCATGAGCTTGAGGCATTGGATGGTTGGCGGGCCATGGAGGTCATGCGTGACTGGGGGCTGAATATAAAGGCCGAATGCGGGGGTGCATGCGCGTGCGCAACATGCCATGTGTTTGTGGATCCCACATGGGTTGACAGGCTGGTACCTGCGTTGAGTGAAGAAGAAGCGATGCTTGATACGGTTGCGGATACTCAAGACAATTCACGATTGTCCTGTCAGATTATAATGAGCGATGCTTTGGATGGCCTGAAACTGACATTGGCTCCCTCCGCGGCAAAGTAGGCCAGAGCGTGGTTTGGAGTGTTGTTGATGAAGTTTTCAAAGGGCGAACTTGAGTATGCGGCGGAGCTTGTATATTCTCAAATGCTGCCAACGCCCCAGTACGCATGGCCATTGCTTGGTGAAAAAACCGGGTGCGAAGTCTGGGTAAAACACGAAAATCATACGCCAACCGGTGCCTTTAAGGTGCGCGGGGGAATAACCTATATTGACTGGGTCAAACGAGAATTTCCCGATATTTCAGGCATTGTAACCGCAACGCGGGGCAATCACGGACAATCCCAGGCGCGGGCGGCAACCCGTGCGGGGCTAAGCGCCAATATTTATGCGCCAAAGGGGAATTCAAAAGAAAAAAATGTTGCTATGGCTGCTTTTGGGGCGCGGTTAGTGGAATTCGGCAACGATTTTGATGAGGCTCGACTTGAGGCAGCGCGGCAGGGTGAACTTAATAATTGGCATGCGGTTCCTGCGTTTCACCGCGAGATTGTGCGTGGTGTTGCCACCTATGCTTTTGAACTGTTCAGTGCTGCACCATATCTGGATGCTGTTTATGTGCCTGTCGGGTGTGGCTCCGGGATCTGCGGGACCATTTTGGCGCGGGATGCGCTTGGGTTAAAAACCCAGATCATTGGCGTGGTTTCTGAAAATGCGCAAACGGTAAAATTGTCCGTGGAAAAAGGGGAGCTGGTTGAGACCGGTTCGGCGAAAACATTTGCCGATGGAATGGCTGTCCGGGTGCCGGTTAAGGCCGCATATGACATTTATCGGCATGGGGCGGCGCGAATTATTTCAGTGAGCGAAACAGAAATTGCGGACGCCATGCGTCTGTATTATACATCGATTCATCAGGTGAGTGAAGGGGCCGGGGCGGCGGCCTTAGCGGGATTGTTGCAGGAGCAACAACAAATGCATGGTAAGGCCGTGGGGGTGATTTTGTCGGGCGGAAATATCGATACTGAAGATTTTTGGACTATATTGGGGGGGAGTTATCCCAAAGTCTGAAGCCTATTTTGTATTATCTTTGGTGATGCTTGCCAATTCGCCCATGAAATCCATTACCTTTGGTTGTTTGAGGCGATCAAAAGGCATTGGTCGTGTAACCCGCATGGTAGCGATGCCAACGCGCACACTCATTAAACCGTTCACAAGGCCTTCTCCCAGGCGGGCCGAAAGTTTTGCCGCTAATCCATGGCCAAGTAATTGCTGCACAACACTGTCCCCCAGCGCAACACCGCCGGTAACTGCCAGGTGGGTCAGAATTTCCTTTGCTAATCGCCATGATCCAAAAAAACCGGGGCGAGCGCCATAAAGGGTTGCGATGTTTCTGGCCAGTTTCAGGGATTCGTATGCTACAAAAGCAATATCCACGATTGCCCGGGGTGAAATTGCGGTGACAATAGCGACCCTGCGCGCCGCCGCTGCGGTCATTTCCTTTGCCTTGGCATCCAGAGGTGCCATCAGGTGGCGTTCTGTTGCGTGTAACATCGGGCCACCATCCAGTTCGTCTTGCAGGTCTAAATCCAATTTCTGGAGCGCGTTGGCCTGATCGGGGCGGGATTGATAAAGCCTGCGCAAGTCCAGGACCAGCATCCGGCTTTGTCGGGGGAGGCCCGTTTCCAGCGTTTTTTGCGTCTTTGTGCGCAGGTTATCCAGATTTTTCAGGCTTGCCAGGGCCAGGATTTCTCGAATTCCAAGGGTGAAAATTGCCACAACAAAAAGACCGGATAAAACCAATCCCACCCACCCCAACCAGTCATATCTGGCAAAAAGGTCTGCAATTAGCCGGTCAGCAAGCAGTGCAATGGCAAGGGAAATTAAAAGCGCGCCTGTCCAAAGAGCCAGTTGTAAAATCCTGTTTGGACGTTTTTGGTAAAGCTCAGAGGCGGCTTGGAGTTGGTTATCAGTATTCAGCCA
>JAJRRJ010000111.1 GCA_024279575.1 Alphaproteobacteria bacterium
AATACCGGCGACAGGCCAATTCAGGTTGGCTCGCATTATCATTTTGGGGAAACCAACTCGGCGCTGGAATTTGACCGGGAAGCGGCAATGGGTATGCGGCTGGATATTGCGGCGGGAACTGCTGTTCGGTTTGAGCCGGGGCAGGCCCGAAAAGTGCAGCTTGTGCCTTTTGGTGGAGCGCGGAAGGTGTATGGCTTTAATTCAAAGATTATGGGGGCGTTATGAATTCCAAAGCAATCGCCAAGTTATTGGTTGAGGAGGCTGATGTGAACAAAATCACACGCCATTTGAGCCAACTTGCCGAAAATCGAATGGATATTTTCCCCACGCCTGAACACAGTGCGCATGTTGCTAATTTGTTATTAAAACTTGTGGAAGGAAAAACCTGATGCCTTCAAAAATTTCACGTGCCGCCTATGCGGATATGTATGGCCCTACCACTGGCGACAAAATACGCCTTGCGGACACCGATCTGATTATTGAAGTGGAACGTGATCTGACCACCTATGGCGAAGAGGTAAAATTCGGCGGCGGCAAAGTGATCCGTGATGGAATGGGGCAAAGCCAGGTAACCCGTGCGCAAGGGGCGGTGGATACTGTTATCACCAACGCGTTGATTGTTGATCATAGCGGGATTTACAAGGCAGATATTGGTTTGCGCGGTGGACGTATTCATAAAATTGGCAAGGCGGGGAACCCTGATGTTCAGGCAAATGTGGATATTGTTATCGGGCCGGGCACTGAAATTATCGCCGGGGAGGGGCGCATTGTCACCGCCGGGGGATTTGACAGTCATATCCATTATATTTGTCCGCAACAAATTGACGATGCGTTGCATTCAGGGGTGACAACAATGCTTGGGGGGGGCACCGGCCCGGCCCATGGCACCCTGGCCACCACCTGCACGCCGGGGCCGTGGCATATGGGGCGCATGTTACAATCCGCCGATGCATTTGCCATGAATTTAGCCTTTGCGGGCAAGGGAAACGCGTCATTACCTGATGCGTTGGAAGAACAGGTTTTGGCGGGTGCCTGTGCGCTTAAGCTGCACGAGGACTGGGGCACGACACCAGCGGCGATTGATTGTTGTTTGAGCGTTGCGGATGCCATGGACGTGCAGGTGATGGTCCATACCGATACGCTGAATGAGAGCGGCTTTGTGGAAACCACGCTTGACGCCATAAAGGGGCGCACAATTCACGCCTTTCATACGGAAGGGGCCGGGGGCGGGCATGCGCCGGACATCATCAAAATTTGCGGCGAGGCCAATGTTATCCCCGCCTCCACCAATCCCACGCGCCCTTTTACGGTAAACACGCTGGAGGAACATCTGGATATGTTAATGGTGTGTCACCATCTGGATAAATCTATTCCTGAAGACGTGGCATTTGCTGAAAGCCGGATCAGGCGCGAAACCATAGCGGCAGAGGACGTTTTGCACGATATGGGGGCGTTTTCGATCATCGCGTCGGATTCCCAAGCCATGGGCCGGGTGGGGGAAGTTTTGATCCGCACATGGCAGACTGCCGACAAGATGAAAAAACAACGCGGGGCGCTGGTTGAGGAAACAGGCGATAATGATAATTTTCGGGTGCGGCGCTATATTGCCAAATATACCATCAACCCGGCAATTGCCCACGGGATTTCTACCCATATTGGCTCAATTGAGGAGGGGAAACGGGCTGACATTGTGTTGTGGGACCCGGCATTTTTTGGCGTGAAGCCGGAAATGGTGTTGATGGGGGGCACAATTGTTCTGGCGCAAATGGGGGACCCGAACGCCTCTATTCCCACGCCACAACCGGTTTATTCACGGCCCATGTTTGGCGCGTTTGGGCGAAGTGTTGAGCAAAATGCGGTTGTTTTTGTTTCAGAAGCGGCGCAGCAGGACGGAGTGAGGGAAAAGCTGGGTCTGGCCAAGCAGACGCTGGCGGTGAAAAATACACGCGGGGATATCGGCAAGCGCTCCATGGTTTTGAACGATGCGGAGCCGCATATGGAGGTGGACCCCGAAACCTATGAAGTGCGGGCGGATGGGGAGTTGCTGACGTGCGAACCGGCGGAGGTTTTGCCGATGGCGCAGCGTTATTTTATGTATTAGGGGGTGTTGATCGTCATTGCGAATAACACACGCGACGTGGCAACCCAAAAGCTGATATGTTGAACGATTGCAATCTGGATTGCCGCGCATCCTGCCGGATGCTCGCATTGACGAATGGCTGGATTGTTGCGCGTGTTGCAATCACTCACCACGCTAAGGATTCCCACATTATTTTGGCTTGTCATTGACCTTATATAAATGAGGTGCGGACTTGATCGCGGTGGCTGTCAATGTAAAGTTCTTTGCATATTGGGAATTGAGCTGAGGGAGTGAATTAAAATGCAAAAAAGTACGTATCTGAAACAATCTTCGATCCTCGCAATTATTGCGGTTTTGGCGCTGATGGTTTCGTTTCTCAACGGGCTGCTGGCTTCGCCTCCCGTGGGGCAGGAGCAATTTGAGTATATTTATTCCCTTGAAAAATATGTTGCAAATCTGGTGGCGTCCGAACCGGTTTTGCGCACTGTCCTGTTTTTTGATGCTCTTTTTATGTTGAGCTATACCGCTGCCATATGCTTTGCAATTTTGGGGTTTGCTTCGCGCAACGTTCCGGTTGCATGGTTTTGCGGGCTTGGTATTCTGGCGGTTATGGGCCTGGATTACTGGGAAAACATTATCATGGTTCAATCCCTTGATCTGGCGGGAATAGAGGGGGGGATGACGCTGGACCGTGTGGTTTATCTCTCAACTGTCTCTGCTGTGAAATGGCATGCTTCAGCCACAGTTTTGTTTGCCATAAGTTTTTTACTCCCAAGCAAAACGCTTATTGAATTGCTGCTGGTTTGGGGCACGCGGCTGGGGATGGCCCTTGCGGTGCCTCTGTTTGTGCTCAATGCGTTTGATTTGCGTGAACTTTCATCCTGGATGATTTTGGGGTCCATGGGCAGCGGATTTGTTTTGCTGGCGATTGTGGCGTGGCAAAATGCAAAAGAATCCGAGGCGTGATCCGTGCTGTAGCTGTTGCCCATTCCCATGGTGAGGCAGGGGAAACTGAAACCGTAACGCTAACCTATGAAAACCGCTTTCGCCGTCGCATGGCGATGGTGGGGGATGGCGGGTTGGAATTTCTTCTGGATTTACCGGCGGCAACGGAGTTGGGGGATGGGGATTTTCTGGTAACTGAGGACGGGCGGCATATCAAAGTAATAGCAGCAATGGAAAAGCTGATGCGTGTGGTGGGCAAAGATCAGCAGCATCTGGCGCGGGCGGCCTGGCATATTGGCAACCGGCACCTTTCGTGTGAAATTCACGGGCGTTATATTGTACTGGCCTATGATCATGTGATTGTGGATATGGTGGAAAAGCTGGGCTGTTCGGTTGAGAGATTTGAGGGACCGTTTAACCCCGAAGGTGGCGCTTATGGACAGGGAAGGACCCATGGGCATGCGCATTGAAGCAGCTCCCACTGATTACCGCCTAAGTGCAGAAGCGTTGCATAAACTTACCCAATGGTTGTCTCCGGCTTTTCCTGTTGGTGCGTATTCATATTCTCACGGCCTGGAATGGGCGGTGGAGACCGGGGATGTTCTGGATGCGGCCAGTGCGCAGGACTGGATTTTTAGCTTAATCAAGCATGGGGGGGGGCGCAATGACGCGATATTGCTTGCCCATGGGTTTGGGGCCGAGGGTGTTGGTGAATTGGCGCAGGTGGCAGAGATGGCGGAGGCTTTTGTCTCTGGTTCTGAGCGGTTGCAAGAAACACTGGAAATGGGGGCGGCATTGGCGCGGGTATTGAACGAGGTTTGGAATTGCGATATTCAAAAAATGCCCTTTCCGGTTATTTTGGGCGCGGTAGCCAAGGCGCATACTATTCCTGTTGCGCCAGCCGTTTCGCTTTATTTACATAGTTTTGGGGCCAATCTGGTGTCGGCGGCGCAACGTTTGGTGCCTTTGGGGCAGGTTGAGGGGCAAAGAATTATTGCGAATATGGCGCTTTTGATTCAAGAAACTGTCCCCCAGGCTTTAGAAGCAAATCTGGATGATTTGGGTGGGTGCGCATTTAGAGGGGATATGGCGTCGATGAGGCATGAAACGCAAAAAGTGCGATTGTTTCGAACATGAGTTCAACCAATGGACCCTTGCGGGTGGGGATTGGAGGGCCGGTAGGTGCTGGAAAAACCTCGCTGGTGGAAGCATTGTGCAAAGCCATGCGCGATGCCTATTCCATCGGCGTGGTCACAAACGATATTTATACAAAAGAGGATGCGGAATATCTGATGCGGGCACAGGCCTTGCCGCTTGAGCGAATACGCGGGGTGGAAACGGGGGGATGTCCGCACACTGCTATTCGTGAAGACGCATCGATAAACCTGGCGGCGATCGATGATCTCATGGGTAAAATTCCGGACCTTGATATTGTTTTTATCGAAAGTGGCGGGGATAATCTTTCGGCAACATTTTCCCCGGAGCTGGCCGATGTGACCATTTATGTGATCGATGTGGCCGCAGGAGAGGAAATTCCGCGCAAAGGGGGGCCGGCGATTACGCGTTCTGATTTGCTGGTTATTAACAAAACTGATTTGGCGCCCCATGTGGACGTTTCTTTGGAGGTGATGGAGCGGGATAGCAAACGGATGCGGGGTGATCTGCCATTTGTTTTTTGTCAGGTTAAGAAAGGTGTTGGCGTGCCTCAGGTCGTAAAATTTCTTCAACGTTTCGGTGGTTTGTGAGTTTAATCTCTAACCTTTGGGCACACGGTTTTACAGTTTATGCAGGTTCCAGCCAGGTTGGCTTTTTGATCTGCCTCAAAGACACCGGTTGTTCAATAAATTGAAATAAAAAGCGATATTTGATATGTCAGGTTTGTGCCTGCTCTGTGTTTCGTGGGGTGAAGGTAGCGCAGGGTTTGTTTGGTAAATGGGGGATTGTTATGAAGAAACTGCTGATTGCCGCCGCTTTTGTGGCGATGCCGGGTGTTGCGGTTGCCTGTCCGGAAATAAATCTTAGTGGTACAACTTTGCGATTTGACGGGCAGGCATTATATCAACCACGTTCATTTGATGTCATTGCCGGGGGGACGGAAAATATCGCAAAATGCGGTATTCGCAACATGACAAGCGGGCGGCCTGAGGGGTTTGTGGCGCGGGCGCCGGATTTCGAACTTGAATCTCGCGGAAATGGATATGAGTTGGAGTTCAGGGTTGAAAGCCAGTGTGACTCCATTTTGCTCATCAATACCGGGGGTGGCAACTGGTATTGGGATGATGATGACAATACTGATAGTGCACTTGATGCTAAAATCAGACTGTCACGGGCATCCGATGGCCTTTACGATATATGGATTGGAACCATCGATAATGAAACCTGCAATGCGCGCTTGATACTGGAAACATTCTAGCGGCGAGCGGCATTTTTATGACTTTGGAGAAAGTGCGTACATCGCCACAGCAGCGGCATTGGACACGTTGAGGCTTTTAATGGTGCCGGGCATATCCAAACGTAGCATCTGATCGCACAATTGGCGGGTTTTGTGCCGTAAACCCTTGCCTTCAGCACCAAGAATTAACGCAATATTCTGGTCTATGTCCGTTTGTTCCAGTGTCTGATCTGCCTCTGAATCCAACCCAACACACCAGACGGCCTGTTTTTTGAGAGTTTTTATTGCCTCGCCAAGATTGCCCACTTCAATCATGGGCAGGTAATCCAGTGCGCCAGACGCGGACTTGGCCAAAACGCCGGTTTCCTGTGGAGCGTGGCGATTGGTGGTGATAACAGCGCTGGCACCAAAAGCGCAGGCGGTGCGCAAAATCGCTCCCACATTGTGGGGGTCTGTGATCTGGTCAAGAATAACAATCAGGCGATAATCACCCAGGCTGGCCAGATCTTTTCTGGGGAGGGGGGATACTTTTAGCACAACCCCCTGATGAACCGCACCAGGACCGGAAATTTTGTCCAACTCTCTTGGGGTGAGCAGTTCCACATTGGTATCGCCAACCAGAGATTCGTTTTCTTCTTTAAGGCGCGCCAATGCGTTAGGCGTTGCCTGCAACAGGTGTTTTATACGTTCCGGGTTGGTTAGTGCCGCGCGCACAGTATGCAACCCGTAAAGAACATGGGTTGAGGTTGCACTTGAGGGGGTGCGTTTGGTGTTTGATGAGGGCGCTCGCCGGTTGTTTTTTTGAAAACGTGTTGGTTTTTTGCTCATTGTGGGGCCTATAAAGAAGATTGGCGCGATTTGGGCAAGTTAAATGTTGACAGGACGCATCGCACTTAGCATAAACCGCCGAACGAAACGCAATGTTGTTTATTTGCGATCCGTCTCTAGCATCATTATGATGGTTTTGGGGAGGGGTGGGAGAGTGGTTAAATCCATCAGACTGTAAATCTGACCGCTTAGCGTACACTGGTTCGAATCCAGTCCCCTCCACCATTTACTTCGCTCGCGCCAACGTGCTACGCATGTGGCTTCGCGGGAGCGAGCAAAAAATTGGCCGACGACCTTTTCGGTCGCTTGGTGACAAATAAGCGGGTGTAGCTCAATGGTAGAGCAGCAGCCTTCCAAGCTGAATACGAGGGTTCGATTCCCTCCACCCGCTCCATTTACTGATATGTCCGCTTATTGATATGCCCGCTCTGCAAAACCAAATGCGGCTGAACCCTGGTTTTATAAATTGCGCTAACGCATGATTTTATGTTGCGCTAACGCGTGATTTTATGTTGCGCTAACGCGTGATTTTATGTTGCGCTAACGCATGATTTTATGTTGCGGTAACGCATGATTTTATGTTGCGCTAACGCGCGGTAGTTCAGTTCTTTATGACCACTCGTTTTGTTTATAAGATTAGACATAAGTTAAAAAACGGGTTTATAGTTAAAGGTGCAAGTCCCGGGTTTTGTTGAAAAGAGGAAGTAGTATC
>JAJRRJ010000112.1 GCA_024279575.1 Alphaproteobacteria bacterium
GCACCCGTCTGACCTTGGACCACCAGAGAAGCCAATTGAAGAGTTGCAGTTTCTTGGTTGGTCAGCTCCGCTTTATGGTGCCGTTGGGATTGATCATTTGGCGGCAACAAGTGGTGATTTCAAAATGGTGGTGTCGGGGCGACTGGATATGTTGCAGTCCGGGCTGGGGGTCAATATGGATGTGGCCATTGAGGGGGCAAGTGCTGATGATCTGAAGCGAATTTGGCCTTATGTGCTTGGTGGCAGTACCCGTGACTGGTTTGTTGAAAATATTTTACAGGGCAGAGTTGTTACTTCGGCAATGCAGTTTCGTTTCCCAGTTGGTACAATTGGAAAGCCGGGTGAGAATGTGCCCATTCCTGACGGGGCGATGAGTGTTGAGATGCTGGTTGAAGGTGTGTCGTTTATGCTCAATAATAATCTGGAGCCGGCACATATTTCGGGCCTGGCTCATCTCAAAATTGAGCAGGGGGAAGTCAGGATTGGTTTTGGCACCGCTCAACTGCCAACTGAGGGTGGTGATCTGCAATTGACCGATTCAGCATTTGCTATTGGCTGGAACGAAAATAATACGGCGCAATTTAAGTTTGATGGGAATATAAAATCGCCGATCAGCGCATTGCTGGCCATTCAACAGGCAACTTCACCAGATGCGCTTGATATGCTTGATCTGCCCGTCAGCCTTTCTGCTTTGACCGGTCAGATTGAAACATCGCTATCAACCCGAATTCTTCTAAGGGGCGACGAATATGAGGTGGAGGAGTTGCAATATGTGCTCGAAGGGAGGGTTGTGGATTTTTCCAGTAGTGAGCCTATCTCAACCTATTCTTTAGATGACGGGCAGTTTGCGTTTGTCGTAAATCAGGACACATATCGGATAAATGGCCCGGTAAAGCTTAATGGATTGACGACAACTCTGACGTTTGGCGGAAATATGCTGGAGGAGAGCACGCCAAGCATAAAAGTTGCGGCGACGTTTTCGGCAGATGACTTCAAGGAATTCGGGTTTGATGTGAGCGAATTCATGGGAGGTCAGGTTCGATTTACCGCTGAGCCTCAACCTGACGAAACCCTCAAAATTTCTGTCGATCTGAAGGACGCAAGTGTCAATGTGGCTGACATCGGGTTGGCAAAATCGCGGGGCACACCGGGGTCACTCGAGGCTTTGGTTAAGTTTGAGGACCCAGTGATTGATATTACCGGAATTAATCTCAGATTTGGGGATGTGCGGTTACGCGGAGATTTGAAGTACCACGAAAGCAACGGCCTTGTTTCGGCGGATTTTACTGAATTTTCGGTGCAGCAAGGGGATAATGCGCAAGTGCGTTTGACGCCAATTCAGGGGGGGTATGCTGTGCGACTTCGCGGGCAGCAACTGGACCTAAAACCACTCATGCGCCGGTTTTTTTCGCTTGAAGGGGGGGGGACCGGGGGACCTCAGTCTGCAGGGTTGGAGCAAACAATTATTTTGGACGTGGGCATTGAGCGCGCGCTGGGTTTTTACAGCACCACAGCGTTTAATTTGAACGCTGATTTGAAGTTGCAGGGCAATGAATTGCGCGAAGTATCGCTGCAATCCCAGTTTGGAGGCTCCAATTCGCTTTCTATCGCAACTAATCCGGTGCCGGGCGGGCAGGCAATGTCTGTTGCATTTGGAGACCTTGGCACGTTGCTCAGGTTTGTTGGGATTTATCCAAGGCTGGCTGGTGGCAGCGGCAGTCTGGTGATGACATCGGACACAGCACAAAATACCAGTATTGGCGAATTTGAGTTGCGGAACTTTGCGCTTATTGATGAAGGGAATGTGGCCCAGGTTTTGGGTAATCATCCTGATTCGCGTAGTTTGATCCAGCAGCAAACTCGAATGGATTTTAATTCTGGACGTGCAAAATTCATTCGGCGATCCGATAGCATTGAGATTATAGATGCGGTATTGGATGGGGGCACGCAAGGGGGAACCGCGCGCGGGTTTATCTATACCGATGCGGGGCAATATGACCTTGTTGGGACATATATTCCGCTGTTTGGTCTGAATAACGCGTTCCAGCAAATTCCGATTTTGGGGCCTTTGCTGGGTGGGCGGGAAGGTGAAGGGTTGTTTGGTGTAACTTTTGCTGTGCGCGGTCCGCTGGCCAATCCGCAGTTTTCGGTTAATCCGCTTTCGCTGTTGGTGCCGGGTGCTTTTCGCTCTTTGTTTGAATTCAGAGAACAGACCAATCGATAACAGGCCGTCTGTGTCTGCTCAATATTCTATTGTCGAGCAGGCATAGTTTTAGGTGACGCGGAGCAAGACGTGACGCTTTTTGCCAACGCTGAGCTTAATGACCCCTTCAGGCAGGATGTCTTTTTCGCCAATTGTTGCGCGTTCGTCAGTGGTTTGAGTGTCATTTATGCGCAAAGCGCCCGACTTGATATGGCGACGGGCTTCTCCGTTTGACGCCGCCAGGTTTGCCCGAACAAAAGCGGCCAGAATACCCATGCCGGCGTTGAGTTCGGATCGGGAGACCTCAACGGTGGGCAGTGATAAATCCAGTGCCCCTTGCTCAAAGGTGGCCCGGGCGGTGGTTTCGGCCTGTTCAGCGGCCTCACGGGAATGCACAATGGCCGTGGCTTCGGTGGCCAGAATTTTTTTGCCTTCATTGATGTCCGCAGCAATTATTTTTGCTATTTCGGGCAGTGGGAGGCGGGTGAATATTTTGAGGAATTTTTCAACATCATTGTCTTCAGTATTGCGGAAATACTGCCAGAAATCATATGGGGAAAAAAGGTCTTCGTTGAGCCACACGGCACCTTTTCCGTCTTGCCCATTTTTTGGCCCGAAGCTGTCGTCAGAAGCGGAGTGGTCAGGGCAAAAAGCTGGCCGCCGCCCATGCGGTGTGACAGATCAACGCCGTTGATTATATTGCCCCATTGGTCAGAACCGCCCATTTGAAGGACGCAATTATGTCGCTGGTTTAGTTCAACAAAATCATAGCCCTGCATAATCATGTAGTTAAATTCAAGAAATGACAGGGACTGTTCACGATCAAGGCGCAGACGCACACTATCGAAGGAAAGCATGCGGTTGACTGAAAAATACCGGCCAACGTCGCGCAAAAAATCCACATATTTCAGGTTCATCAGCCAGTCAGCATTATTGACTATGATCGCATCGTTGGGGCCGTCTCCAAATGTGAGAATGCGCGCAAAAATTTTCTTGATGCCTTCGATGTTTTTGTTGATTTCATCGGGCCCAAGAAGTTTGCGTTGATCGTCTTTGAAGGATGGATCGCCCACCATGGAGGTGCCACCGCCCATCAGAGCAATGGGTTTGTTGCCGGTTTGTTGAAACCAGTAGAGCATGGTGGCGGAAATCAGGTTACCGATATGCAGGGAGGTGGCGGTGGCGTCATAGCCGACATAGCCGGCAATGGGACCAGCGGCGCACAAGGCGTCGAGTTTCTCGGGGTTTGATAGTTGATGGATAAACCCGCGCTCGTCCAGCGTATTCAGGAAATCTGACTTGTAGGTACTCATAATAGTTTAGCGCCCTCCACCGGCGGCAATATCAGCGCGACGACGATCAAGATATTCAGAGCAGCGTTCAATGAGTTCTTCAGTTTGATCGGTGAAAAAATGGTTGGCGCCTTCCATGGTCTGCTGTTCAATTGTTATGCCCTTTTGCAGGTGGAGTTTTTCCACCAGACGTTGCACCGCCTCTGGGGGGGCAACTTTATCTTCGGAACCATGGATAATCAGGCCCGATGAGGGGCAGGGCGCAAGAAATGAAAAATCATACAGATTTTCCGGGGGCGCAATGGATATACACCCTTCAACTTCAGGGCGGCGCATCAGCAGTTGCATGCCAATCCATGCCCCAAAGGAAAACCCTGCAATCCAGGAGGCTTTGCTTTCAGGGTTGATCGACTGGAGCCAGTCAAGGGCCGCTGCGGCATCAGATAATTCGCCGGGACCATGGTCGAACATGCCCTGAGAGCGGCCAACGCCGCGTGAATTAAACCGAAGTGTCGCGAACCCGCGTTCCACAAACATATAATACAGATCATAAATAATCTGATTATTCATGGTGCCGTTAAATTCAGGATGGGGATGCATGATGATTGCAACCGGTGCATTTGGCTCAGTACCGGGCTGATAGCGGCCCTCGATGCGGCCTGAAGGCCCGTTGAATATTACTTCTGGCATTGGGGAATAAGCCTCATACTAAATTTGTTTACCAAGATTTTGCGAATGCAAAAATCAAACGTGTTAATGTGTGCGCCCCTTGCTTGACCTTGGGCCAAGAGATGCTTACAAAAGGAATTGAAAAAGCTAGTTTAGAATCATTCAAAACTGTATTTACACCAGAAACCCTTCGCGTGAAGTCCTTTTAGAGGAGTGGTGCTAGATATTTCAAGGATTGATTCAAAAACTGATTAAACAAACGGTTTTTAAAGTACTGAATGATGCCTGTTTCCAAGATATATCTGGACCATAATGCCTCAACGTCTTTGTTATCTCCGGCGCATAATGCGATGGTGGAGTTGATGGATGTTACCGGCAATCCTTCTTCGGTTCATGCCAATGGACGGGTGCTGGCCAATGCTATTGAAACGGCGCGCTCTCTTGTTGGGGATCTTGCAGGCGCCAGTCGCGAACAGGTGGTGTTTACCGGATCAGCAACTGAGGCTATTACGCAGGCCATTGTTGGTGGTGTGCGTCATTTTGGCATAGGGCGAGTTGTTGTTGGCGCAACTGAGCATCAGGGGGTGCATGGGGCAGCCCAGATCAGCGGCGCTCAAGTGGAAGTTCTTGGTGTTGATGGGAATGGGGCAATTGATATTGGCGCGCTGGCGCATGCGATTGAGGATGCTGACAGGGCGGACCAAGTGTTGTTGATAGCCATTCAATGGGTCAATAACGAAACCGGGGTTATTCAAGATATTGAAAAAATCGGGAAACTGGTTGGGTCAGGTCGCCATATTTTATTTGTCGATGGCGTTCAGCGGTTTGGCAAAATGCCAATCGGGTTTGACGCCAGTGCGATTGATATGATGGCGGTGTCGGCCCACAAAATGGGTGGTCCCGCCGGGGTTGGTGCTTTGCTGGTCAAAGAAAACTGCAATGAGGTACGATTGATTCCCGGGGGCGGACAGGAGCAGGGCCGACGCGGGGGCACCCCTTCTGCAATGTTGATTGCCGGATTTGGCGCAGCGGCGGGGGCTGTCAGGAATGCGCTGAGCATGAAAAAACTCTCCAAATGGATGGAGTTGTTTGAATCTCAGGTTTTGGCGCTTGGGCCGGACGTGGTGGTGTTTGGTCGCAAAGCCAGCCGTTTGGGCCTCGTCTGCAACTTTTCCATGCCCGGAATTTCCAGTGAAACTGCACTTATCGGACTGGACTTGAAGGGGATTTGTGTTTCAGCCGGCTCTGCCTGTTCTTCAGGTAAAATAGCTGCGTCCAAGGTTCTTGAAGCTATGGGAGTCAGCCCTGACATAGCCAATTGTGCACTCAGGGTGAGCGCGGGTTGGAACACAACAAAGCAAGATATTGATGATGCGATGAACGCAATTGCGCAAATTTATGCGCGAAGTGGCACAAAAAACGAACAAATTCCGGCAGAGACGGATTGGAGTTAAATTATGGCAGCTATTAAAGAAACAGTGGATCACGTTTCCGAATTGGACGTTGATAAGTACAAGTACGGGTTCGAAACTGATATCGAAAGCGAATTGGCCCCCAAAGGGCTGAACGACGATATAGTGCGCTATATTGCGGCCAAAAAGGAGAACCCAGACTGGTTGGTGCAATGGCGGCTTGATGCGTTTAAGCGTTGGCAGACTATGAAAGAGCCAGAGTGGAGCCGGTGTAATTATCCCAAAATTGACTTTCAGGACCTGCACTATTATGCGGCACCCAAAAGCACGCCTGGTCCGGCAAGCCTTGATGAGGTGGACCCTGAATTACTCGAAACATATAAGAAGCTTGGAATTCCCCTGTCTGAACAGGCAATTCTGGCTGGAGTGGAAGGTGCGCGGGTTGCCGTTGATGCGGTGTTTGACTCGGTGTCTGTGGTCACAACTTTTAAGGAAGAACTGGCCAAGGCCGGGATAATTTTCTGCCCGATATCTGAAGCGGTGCGGGACCACCCTGAACTGGTGAAAAAATATCTGGGGTCGGTGGTGCCGGTGACAGATAATTTTTATGCAACGCTCAATTCAGCCGTGTTTACCGATGGCTCGTTTGTTTATATCCCCAAGGGCGTGCGTTGCCCCATGGAATTGTCGACATATTTCAGGATTAACGAACCAAAAACCGGGCAGTTTGAGCGGACGCTGATTATCGCGGATGAGGGGTCTTATGTTTCGTATTTAGAGGGCTGTACAGCACCAATGCGCGATGAAAACCAGCTTCATGCGGCGGTAGTTGAACTGATTGCGCTTGACGATGCGGAAATCAAATATTCCACCGTGCAAAACTGGTATCCGGGGGACAAAAACGGCAAAGGCGGCATCTATAATTTTGTGACCAAGCGTGGCGATTGTCGGGGTAAAAATTCAAAAATTTCATGGACGCAGGTAGAAACCGGGTCGGCCATAACGTGGAAATATCCGTCATGTATTTTGCGTGGCGACAATTCACGGGGTGAGTTTTATTCCATCGCCGTATCAAACGGCATGCAGCAGGTGGATAGTGGCACCAAAATGATCCATTTGGGCAAAAATACATCCAGTTTGATCATTGCCAAGGGTATTGCTGCGGGGCGTTCTGACAATACCTATCGCGGATTGGTTTCCTCCCATGCCAAAGCTACGGGCGCGCGCAATTTCACCCAGTGTGATTCACTCCTGATTGGCAATAAATGTGGCGCGCATACGGTTCCCTATATTGAAAGTCGCAATGCAACCACGATGTTTGAACATGAGGCAACCACGTCCAAGATTTCGGATGATCAACTGTTTTATTGTCAGCAGCGGGGCCTAAGTGATGAGGAAGCTGTGGCGCTGATTGTCCACGGGTTTGTGCGTGAGGTTTTACAGAACCTGCCGATGGAATTTATGGTGGAAAGCCAGAAGTTGATTGCGATTTCGCTTGAGGGGAGTGTCGGGTAAATGAAAAAACCAATTGCCAACATTTTTGAAGCTGAATTGGCCCCCTGGAAAAAGGGCAATAATTTTGAAGCCGGGCTGGCCCGTCTTGGTGTAAAAATCGGGGCTGAGCAACTCGGGGTGCAATACCATGTGGTGCCAGCAGGAAAAACCGCTTTTCCGCGTCATGCCCATCACAAAAATGAAGAGATGCTCATTGTCATTTCCGGAACCGGGGAATATCAGGCCGGAGATGACACCTGGCCGGTAAAGGCTGGAGACATAATTGCGGCCCCTGCTGGCGATGGATCTAGCGCGCACCAAATGCGCAATAACTCGAATGAGGAATTAAAATATCTGGTGGTGTCGACGCGACATGACCCGGATGTTGTTGAATATCCTGATAGTGGAAAATTTGCTGTTGCCTCGATGATCCCCAAAGATACGGGACTGTTGGGCGCGCGTATTGTCTATATCGGGAAAAAAGAAAACTCGCTGGACTATTGGGACGGCGAAGACACTGGAGAAAATAAATAATGAGCACACCAATGCTTGAAATTGTGAACCTGCATGTACGGGTTGAGGACAAAGAAATTCTAAAGGGCGTAAACTTAAGCGTCCCTGCGGGGGAAGTACATGCGATAATGGGTCGTAACGGGTCGGGAAAATCTACGCTTTCCTATGCGATTGCCGGGCGTGACGGGTATGAAATTACCGGTGGTGATATTCGTCTGGATGGCAAAAGCATTCTGGATATGGAGGTTGATAAACGGGCAGCTGAAGGATTGTTTTTAGCATTTCAGTATCCGATTGAAATTCCTGGCGTTGCGACAATGACTTTTCTTAAGGCGGCGATGAATGCGCAACGTAAAGCCCGGGGTGAGGATGAAATGACCATTCCAGAATTTATGAAGGCGGTGCAGGAGGCAGCTAAAAATCTGTCGATTGACAAGGATATGCTAAAACGCGCGTTAAATGTTGGCTTTTCGGGGGGCGAAAAGAAGCGTGCCGAGATGCTGCAAATGACGCTATTGGAACCCAAAATGTGTATTCTGGATGAAACGGACTCCGGGCTGGATATTGACGCTTTGCAGGTGGTTTCTGAGGGGGTTAATCAGCTTCGAGCGCCAAACAGATCGATGCTGGTGATTACGCACTATCAGCGCCTGTTAAACCATATTGTGCCTGATCGGGTTCATGTGTTTTCTGACGGGCGGATTGTTGAAAGTGGCGGCAAGGAGCTGGCGCTGGAGCTGGAGGCCAAGGGTTATGCTAATTATGAAGGCGCAGCGGGTGCGGTATGAGTGAACAAAATGCTCTAATTCTCACTGAAGCAGAACAGGCTTTGGTGGCTCAACTAAATGAGTCTGGCGCCAAGCAGATGGCAAGTGACCTCAGCGAAACTGGTCTACCCACCCGTAGAGTTGAAGCATATCATTATACTGATTTGCGCATGCTTTTGCGTGAGGTACCGCAATCTTTCAGTCAGGAAAATCTTGAAACACAAACAGCACATTGCTCTTTTAAGATTGCAGATGCTTTTGAGATCGATTTTGACAACGGACAAATTTCTTTGGTTGAAAATGCTCCGTTTGGGGTTTTTGTTGCAGATCAGGATGGCTCCAGCTTAAGTGAGCGTAAAGATATTTTATGTGATCTAAACCGGGCGTTCACGAAAAAAAGTCTTTTGGTGAGGCTTGAGGGTAAGGTTGCAAACATCGTGCATATCAAGCGCTCCATATCCGGGGATGCACGGCATGTGAACAGTGCTTTGATGCTGGATATTGCCGCTGGTGCTGAAATGGTTGTACTGGAAACATTTGAGGGGAATGAGGCTGCCCACCTGGGGAACCACGCAACGCGGGTAAACTTAGGTGCCGGGGCAAAATTTACCCATATCGTCATTGAAGCCAACAGCAAACGTGCGCGGCATTTTCACACAATGGAATATGCAATTGGAGAGAATGTAACTTTACGCAATCTTGTGGTGAATTCAGGTGCAGAACTATCCCGGGTGCAAATGTTTGGCCGCTTTGAAGGCGAGGGGACACATGCAGATCTATCAGGGCTAAACCTTGTTGATGACGGACAGCATTGCGATATCACCATGGATATGACCCATGCTGCGGAAAATACCACAGCTGAGGAAATGTTTAAGTCGGTTGTTCGCAATCGGGCAAAGGCAATTTTTCAAGGGCGGATTGTTGTTGATGCTGTGGCGCAAAAAACTGATGCAAAAATGATGGCCCAGGGGCTGATGCTTTCTGAGGGCGCGCAGATTTTGGCTAAGCCAGAATTGGAAATATTTGCTGATGATGTGCAATGTGGGCACGGATGCACGTGTGGGGAACTGGATGAAGATGCGCTGTTTTATCTTATGAGCCGTGGCATCGGGCGCCAGGAAGCCGGTGCTTTGCTTATTCGTGCATTTATTCAGGAGCTTCTGGATCCGATTGAAAATGAGGACGTGAACTTGGCTTTGAGTAAAATCGTATCTGACTGGCTGGAAGAAGGTTCGACAAGCTGATGGCTTTGAATGTGGAGCAGGTGCGGCTTGATTTTCCAATTTTGCAGGAAAAAATCAACAATAACCGTCTCGTTTATCTGGATAGTGGCGCTTCTGCACAAAAACCTCAACAGGTTATCGACCGGATTTCGTACGCCTATTCCCATGAGTATGCCAATGTGCATCGTGGGTTGCACACGCTATCCAATCGGGCAACAGATGCTTTTGAGGCAGCGCGGGAAACTGTTCGGGCCTTTATGGGCGCACGCGAAACCAGCGAAATTGTATTTACAGGCTCTGCTACCGAAGCGATCAATCTGGTCGCCAGTTCACTTGGGGTTTCCCAAGTCAGGGAAGGGGATGAGATTGCCCTTTCGATTATGGAACATCATTCCAATATTGTTCCCTGGCATTTTTTGCGTGAGCGAAACGGGGTAAAACTGAACTGGGTGGATGTTGCAGACGATGGCTCTTTGGATATGGCATCGCTGGAAAAATCTTTGACGCCCCGAACAAAGCTTTTAGCAATTACACACATGTCCAATGTTCTGGGCACAATAAATCCGATCAAAAAAATTGTGGAAATGGCCCACGCCAAGGGTATTCTTGTATTGGTGGATGGCAGTCAGGGTGCGGTTCACCTGGAAATTGATGTCGCCGATCTGGGCGCAGATTTTTATATTATGACCGGTCACAAGCTTTACGGGCCAACCGGTATCGGGGTTCTTTATGCCAGGCTGGCATTGTTGCAGGATATGGCCCCCTACCAGGGTGGCGGGGAGATGATTTCGGAAGTTTTTCTTGATGGTGTCACTTACAATGCCCCCCCGCACCGCTTTGAGGCGGGCACCCCCCCAATTGTGCAGGCCATTGGTCTGGGGGCGGCGTTGGAATATATGGAAGGTCTGGGCCGAAAAGCCATAGGGGTGCATGAGGCAGAGGTTGGCGCCTATGCAACTGAGCAATTGCAAAAAATAAATTCGCTACGAATTATCGGAAACGCGCCGGGCAAAGGGGGGATTTTTTCTTTTGAAATAGAAAATGTTCATGCGCATGATCTGTCGGCTATTCTGGATCGATACGGGATTGCGGTGCGTGCCGGAACCCATTGTGCACAACCTTTGTTAAAAAGATTTGGAACAACCTCTACATGTCGGGCCTCTCTGGCCCTATATAATGGGAAAGACGATGTGGACGCGTTGGTTGAAGCGATTAATAAGGCCAGTGCTTTTTTTGCATAAAGCTATTGGAAATTGAAGGACCAGTAATATTATGGGCGAAGAAAACGAGAACATAGAACAGGTTGGTGAAGTCGCCAAAAGGGGCGCAGAGCTGGCGATCGGCAAGGGTGCCCTTTCAGAAGAAGAAATTGCGCGGGTAACAGCTGATCTCATAGCGGCGATAAAAACGGTTTATGATCCAGAAATACCGGTTGATGTTTATGAGTTGGGATTGATCTACAAAGTTGATCTGGATGATGAACGCAATCTGGTCATTGATATGACGCTGACGGCACCGGGCTGTCCTGTTGCTGGAGAAATGCCAATCTGGGTTGAAAATGCGGCGCGCAGTGTCGAGGGTATTCAGGATGTGGAAGTGCGCATGGTGTTTGATCCGCCGTGGACAGCCGATTGTATGTCGGAAGAAGCACAGGTGGCCCTGAACTGGTGGTAGGAAACTGATATGAACATTATGAGCATCACGGATGCGGCGGCGGTTCGCATCAAAGAAATTATTGCCAACACGGATCGCGATGTGGCCGGGTTGCGAGTTGGCATCGAAAACGCAGGGTGTGCCGGGGTTGCCTATACAGTAAACTATGTGGACCTTCCAATTCCAGGGGATGATTTTGTGGAAGAAAAAGGGGTCAAAATTTATGTTGACCCCAAGGCCACTTTATTCCTGCTTGGCACACAAATGGATTTTGAAACCAGCAAATTGTCATCTGGATTTACATTTTCAAATCCAAATCAGGTTGGTGCGTGCGGTTGCGGGGAAAGCGTGCAGCTGGAAGCGGCTGACCTTACAGAGCTTGCAAAGATACGGGCGCAGCAATAGCTCTGATAAGGTTTGAATACTTCTTTGAATATCAGGCTGCGTTTGATTTTTGCATGATCTTGTCGTTTTCCGCGATAACACGATTTCGACCGTTGCGCTTGGCGGCATAAAGTGCTGCATCGGCACGTTCAATCAGAGATACATCGGTATCACCCGGGCGCATAATTGCAACGCCAAATGAAGAAGTAATGCGCCCCAATTTTTCATTGGTCGATCGCTTTAGAAGCTCTTTGCCCTGAATGGCTTTGCGGATCTTGTTTGAAAGCATAACTGCCTGGTTAAGGGAGGTGTCGGGCAAAATCAGTACAAACTCCTCGCCACCATAGCGGCAGGCAAGGTCGCTGCCCCTTGTGTTGGAGCGCATGGTCATGGCAACAAGGCGTAAAACCTGATCCCCGGTCTGATGGCCAAATGTATCATTGAAAGATTTGAAATGATCAATATCTGCCATCACAAGGCACAAAGGAGTGCCCGTTTCCGTAGCATCAGTCATGGACTTGGAAATATGCTGATCGAAGAATTTTCGGTTGTAAATCTTTGTCAGAGAATCGGTCATTGATTGACGCTGAACTTCTTCAAGGTTTTTTTGCAGGCCTTCAACGTCTTCGCGCGCGTTATCAAGACTTTTCTCTAGTTTTGCATTGGTAGCCTGCATGTTTGCGGTCTTTTCCAGTAACTGTTGAGTTAAGGTCCTAAGAGTTGTCGCATCCATGTCGCCGCAAAGTGCAGTATTTGCATCCTTTAGTGACCCGGAATATGTTTTTGCAGTTTCACTGGCGGAATGGATGGCGTTGTGCACCGAGCCGATATTTTTACTCATCAACTCGGAAACGGAAGTAATGCGCTCATCAATCGCTTCTGACTTCAAAAACTCGTTATAAAGGCTTTCCACAACTTCCATTCTGGGCACGCCATCGCCAAGAATCGAGTTGATTCTCTCGTTTAAGGAGGGATTGACGCCAGTAGCGTAGGTGTAAAAGAGTTCATAAAACTGGGGAAATGGCGGTACTTCGCCGCGCTTTAAAAGACTAAGTGCTGAATTAGCGTAGGCTAGTGCCCGAGTAAATTCGTCGGTTGCCACAATTTTCCCCATCCACTTTTATAAATGATCTTCATTATGAAGAACTATGACTCAA